>JACRCT010000195.1 GCA_016218885.1 Deltaproteobacteria bacterium
AAGCAGAAGATCGAGGAGGAGAGGCGCGCCAAGGTGGAAGAGCGCAAGAGGCTCGCCGAGGAGAAGAAGCGCGCTGCCGAGGAGGCGAAGCAGAAGATCGAGGAGGAGAAGCGCGCCAAGGTGGAGGAGCAGCGCAGGCTCGCCGAGGCGGCCAGGAAGGCCAAGGAGGAGGAGAAGGCCCGCATCGACGCCGAGCGCAAGGCGAAGGACGAGGAGAAGAAGCGGACCACCGAGGACGCCAGGAAGGCCAAGGAGTCGCCGCCCCAGCCCGCGCAGGCGGCCCAGCCCGCCGCGCCGCCGGCCGAGCCCGTCAAGCCGGTCCAGGTCGACCGCAACGTTCCCGGCTTCGTGGAGGAGGATGCCAAGGCCGCGGTCGAGGCCATCGCCAAGGAGATCTCCTTGAGCGTGCTGTCCGACAACGGCTGCCCGAACAACGGCGACTACGTCACCGTCAAGCTGCTCGCTCCCTTTGATGGCCTGGACAAGGACGCTCGGGTCATCCTGCGCATCCAGAACCTCTCGCTCGGCCCCACCCGCCCCGGCGCAAACCTCGCCTTCTCCGGGCTTCGCCGGCTGGGGCGCACTCCGGACGGCACCTTCGTCTACTGCGGCCGGGGGCAGGCCTTCCCGTACAAGGCGCCCTGAAGCTTGTGGCCCGGATGGCTCGGGCACGACAGTGCTAGTAAGCTCGCCATCGTTTTCGCTCTGACCTTTCCCACGCTCACTTCTTTTTAGGAGAAACCCTTGAGATCCCTCTTCGTCCTCGTCGCTCTCGGAGCTGCAGTCGTCCTCACCGGCTGTGGTCACCGCGGCGGAGGCAGCTTCCACCGCGAGATGCTGGGCAAAGCCATCGCCGAGTTCTCCTCGCCCATGAAGGACCAGAGCACCGAGCGGGTGTGGGTCGCCAACATGGACGACTCGACCTGCGACGCCCACGACGTGCTCCTGGGCAAGGGCAGCGGCAGCAGCCTGTCCTTCGGCGGCGGCAAGGGCGGCAGCTACGACGCCCTGGCCTACGAGGTCTTCTCGAACTACCTGACCCAAAAGAAGAAGGGAAAGGTCGTCGAGGCGCACCGCCACAACTACTCGACCGATCTCAAGGTCGCGACGCACCAGCAGGTCGAGCTGTTGCTCGACGACGGCAAGAAGAAGGTCAACGCCATCACCCCCGAAGACCTGTGCTTGCTCGACGAAGCCAAGAAGCGCAACGCCGACAAGGTTCTCGCCTACCAGGTCGTGTCGATGTCCGGCCAGGAGCTGCGCATCCACCTGCGCCTCTCCGACGTGCGCAGCGGCCTGGTGGAGCTCTCCCGCACGCTGCTGGTGCAGCGCGGCGTCGTCGCCGACATCAGCTTCTAGGATCGAGTGGGCGCGCAGGCGCCTATGGACTTCAGGAGCCGCTTCCAGAGCCCGGGGGCGGCTCCTCTGCCTTCACCGGCCGAGACCTCCGCCAGCGGCTCGGCATCGCTCGCAGCGAAGCACCTGGCGGAGCATCTGGGCCAGGCGGGCGCACTCAATCGCAGGGAGGTCACTTGGATTCGATGGATGGAACCTCTGGGGCATCATGTGCGGTGCACGCCGGGCAGGTGGCGTCCGGGGTCTGCAGCCGCTGTGGCAGCTTCGTGTGCGAGCAGTGCACGGGAGGCGGGGGCAACCAGTGCGCGGCCTGCCGGGAGAGGACGGGCGCATCCGCTTTCCCGCTGGGGCGCTCGAACTGGTCATTCAGCGGGGTCATGAGCTACGCCTGGGAGGCATTCCAGCGCGAGTGGCTGATGCTCAGCGTGAGCGCGCTCGTGTTGCTCGTCATCAGCGCCGGGCTGGGGATCGTGGGCGAGCTCGCGAACGGCGCGAGCGGCAAGAACCCGGTCCTGGGGCTCGTGGTCTCGGTCGTGACCAACGTGGTGAACGGCTTGCTGGGGATGGGGATGATCCGCGTCGTCCTCGACGTCTACGAAGGCCGCTCCGCTGACGTGGGGCGCCTCTTCAGCCAGTTCGGCAAGATCGGCAAATACATCGTTTTTGGGCTCTACCTGGGCGCGGTGATCGGTCTGCCCTGCGCGGCCTACGCCGGAGTGGTGGCCGGCATCATCCATCTGACCGTGGGCTTCGAGGCGTCGAGCGCGTTGACCATCGGCGCCCTGGCGGCGCTCCCCGCCATCCCCGTCCTGATCTACGTCACGCTGGGGCTGGTGTTCGCCCAGATGGAGCTGGTGCGCGACGACTCGGTCGGACCCGTAGACGCCGTGCGGAACAGCTGGCAGCTCGCCAGGGGCGTCCGCGTCGAGATCTTCGGGGTCAGCCTCGTCAGCGGCCTCATCGTCTTGGCGGGTCTCATCGCTCTATGCGTAGGCATCATCCCCGCCATCGCCCTGGCGCAGCTGGTCATGGTCGGGATGTACCTGGCGCTGCGCAATCCCTAGTGTGGTGCGTCCAACAGGATGCGCATTATCGAGATCCGGTCTGCCCGAGCGTAGAGGCGAGCAGCGCGAGCCTCGGAGTCGAGGGCCCCTCGACTCCGCCTCCCTCGTTCCTCGGGCGGCTACGCTCTGGGCGAACGGAGAGGATTCTTCTCAGAATTTGTGGTGCACCACACTAGCTCGGACGGCCGAGCAAGAGCGACCGGCGGCGGCGTCGCCTGCATCAGCCTCCAGCTCGCGGGTCGGTTGGCTCTGGCGTCGGTGGCTTCAGGAGCCGCTTCCAGAGCCCGGGGGCGGCTCCTCGGCTCTGGCCGGCTGAGCCCTCCCGCCCCCGGCGCAGCTCGGCCTCCATCGCAGCGAAGGTCTTGGCGAAGGCCCGGGGATTGCGGTGCGCGCCGCCCGCCAGGACGATCTCCTTGGCGTCGACGCGAGCCCACACCCTCCGGTGCGAGCTGAAGAACGACTGGGCGAGCCCCAAGGCCAGGAGCACGCACCCTGCGAAGACGATGTCCGCGCCGGGGTCGCGCACCGCCTTGATGCCCGTGAGGTAGACGGGCTCGAGCCCCAGGAAGTCCACGCTCCAGCGGTCCTCGCGGTTTCGGGCGTCGAAGCCGGGGTGACGCAAGAACACCCAGAAGTCGGTGACCAGCGCGTCCTCTTCCCGTGCCAGGTGCAGCGCCGGGCCGGCCCCGGCCTGGTCGGGCGCGTACTCGATGAGCCCGAAGCGCACCCCTTCCCCCGCCTCCACCGCCTGCTCTGCCAGCAGCGTGTGCGCGGCCCGCACCCCGGTCAGCCGATCGACGATCTCCACCTTGGCGGACACCGCGTCGGGGATGGGCTCGGCGCTCGCCTGATAGAAGGTCCAGCCGCCCCAGTGCAAGGGGTGGTTCACCGAGATCGTCTGCCTCGCCGCGACACCCTCGCTCTCGAACACGACCAGGTCGCTCTGGTACTGGCGGGGAGTACCGTCGACGAAGGTGAGCAAGCGGAAGTCCTCGACCATCACCCCGAAGCCAAGCGGCAGGGGATAGGCCGTCCCGTCGGCCGCCTGGATGGGGACGGCCTGGAAGGCGCCCTGCGCCTCGGAGACCTGCACCAGCCCTTCGGCCCCACCCAGCCGCCCGATGATTCCGCCCAGCAGGATCACCAGGAGCGCGAGGTGGGTGAGGTGCGCTCCGAATCGCGCGAGCCGGCCGCGCTCGGCGAACAGGTAGACCGTGCCCTTGGCAGAGCCGGCCTCCGCGTCCTCCACGATCGCGGGAGCGAAGCCGTGGCGGGCCAGGACCAAGGAGACCCGCTCGACCTCCGCTTGGGGGATCGTGGCCGGCCCCGCCGCAGTCGGCACGCGTGCCACGTACCGCCGCTCGCGCAAGACGGAGTCGAGGAGCCGCCGCTCGGTGCGCGCGGTCTGAAGCCACACCCTGGGCAGCCGCTCGAGCGTGCAGGCGATGAGGTTGAGCGCCAGCCCCCACAGCAGCAGGGTGAACCACCAGGAATGGAAGACGTCCTGGAGCTCCAGCGCGCGGCAGAGCGCGAGGACTGCCCCACCGGCCCGCTGCCCGATGCTCGGGGAGAGCAGGCTCCCCAGCACGCTCGAGCCAGCCAGGGCCACCAGCAACCAGAGGGTCAGCTTGAGCGAGACGAAGAGCGCCCAGACCGCCTCGATCGCGTCGCGCCGGCCGGCGGCCACCCCGGTCGATGGCCCGCGGGCCGTCACTGCTCCGGCTTCCCCTTCGCTGTCTTGCCAGCGGCCTTGTCCACCTTGTCCACCCTCTCGGCCTTCTCTTCCTTGGCCGGCTTGGCGGATGCGGCGGCGGAAGCACGCTCCTTGCGCGCGGCGCGCTCGGCCGTCCAGTGGTCGACGAGCTTGAGCTTCTCGGCGAACTTGAACGGAGTCAGCGAGGGCGCATTCGCGTCGTGGCACTTCAGGCAGGCCTTCTCCGAGGGGTCGACCATTCCGACCGCCCGCGCCAGCTCGGCGTCCTTCATCACGTAGCGCGGGGAGTAGTACTGGCCTGGGCCGTGGCAGCTCTCGCAGGCGACGTCGGAGTGCCCTTTGTCCTGCTCGGGAGAGTGGCAGGACAGGCAGCGAGCGTCCTTCCGCTGCTTGGGCGAGAGCGAGCTCGCGGCGTGTGAGTGCTGGGAGTCCTTCCAGCTCTCATAGGCCGCCGGGTGGCAGACCTTGCAGCTCTGGGGGCCGATGAGCTCGGCGCCGAGCGAGCGGGCAGGCAACAGAAGGATGATGGCGGGCGCCAGCAAGAGGAGGCGAGTGCGCATGGCGCCCTCGGCCGTAGCACATCCCTCCTCGCAGGGGCAAGGAGGACGTGGGACAAACGTGCTCCCGGCTGGCAGCTGAGCAAGGTCGGCTCCGACCAGGCGCCGTCAGCGCACGGACGTGGACAGGTCTCGGGATGCTGGCCTATCAATGTCGCCTCTTGGACGCCCCTGGAGGGTCCCGTGCGACAGGTCGGGTTGGCTCTCGCTCCGCTGCTCCTGCTCACCTCGCTCACCTGCTCCAAGCCCGGGGGCGGGACTGGCGCCCCTTCGGGAGCGGCCGCACCCTCGGAGCGCCCGGTGCTGTTGGCGACGACCACCAGCTTCCAGGACACGGGGCTCCTCGACGTGCTGGTCTCCCGCTTCCAGGCGCAGGGAGGGCCGCAGATCAAGGCGGTGGCAGTGGGGACGGGCGAGGCGCTGGCGATGGGCAAGCGCGGAGACGCCGACCTCCTCGTGGTCCACTCCCCCAAGGCCGAGGAGGCCTTCGTGACCGAGGGCTGGGGCCGCAACCGCCGGGCGCTGTGGCACAACGACTTCGTCATCGTGGGCCCCAAGGCGGACCCCGCCCGGATCCGCGGGCTGAAGACCGCCGCCGAGGCCTTCCAGAAGATCGCTGCCTCGGACGCCACCTTCGTCTCGCGCGCAGACAAGTCGGGCACCCACATCAAGGAGCAGGCGCTCTTGAAGGCAGCGGGGCTGGAGAGCTGGCCGAAGCTCCTCGCCACCGGCCAGGGGATGTCCGAATCCCTGCGCATCGCGAGCGAGAAGCAGGCCTACTCGCTCTCCGATCGCGGGACCTGGCTCGCCACCCACAAGTCGCTGGAGCTGGAGCTGCTCCTCGAGGGGGACCCTCCGCTGGCGAACCCCTACCACGTCATCGAGGTGAACCCGGACAAACACCCCAAGACCAACGCCGAAGGAGCGCGGCGCTTCGCCGACTTCCTGGTCTCGCAGGAGGTCCAGAAGCTCGTCGGCGAGTTCGGAAAGGACAAGTACGGCCAGCCCTTGTTCTTCCCGGACGCCAAGCCTTGAGCCCCTTGGCCGAGGCTGCGGGCGAGCTCGGCCGCAGCAGCCCGGAGATCGGCGAGATCGTGCTGCTCACCCTGCGGGTGGGCACTTCGGGGCTGCTGCTCGGCCTTGCCGCGGGCGTTCCCGTGGGGCTCTGGCTCGCCCTCGCGCGCTTTCCCGGCCGGCGCGTGCTGCTCGGCTTCGCGAATGCCGGGATGGGCCTGCCCCCGGTCCTCGCCGGGCTCGTCGTCGCGTTGCTCCTGTGGCGCTCGGGGCCCTTGGGCGAGCTCGAGCTCATGTACACGCCTTCGGCGATGATCCTCGCCCAGGCCCTGATCGCGACCCCGGTGATCGTCTCCCTCACGGCGGCGGGCATCCAGCAGCTGGGTGCGGAGCTGCCGGGCCAGCTCCGCGCGCTGGGGGCCTCGCAGCTCCAGCTCGCCTGGCTGCTGCTCAAGGAAGCGCGGCTGCCGCTGGTGGCGGCGGCGATGGCGGCGGCAGGCCGGCTCATC
>JACRCT010000013.1 GCA_016218885.1 Deltaproteobacteria bacterium
CCGTCTCGAATGCTGCCTGAAGCTGGAGGTTCGAGTAGCGGGCCGTGAGGGAGAGGACGTGGCGCAAGCTGGCGGCGGCGCCTTGCTTGCGTTGGGTGACGAGATGTGATAGAAAGGGGGCGTGCTGCGGGAAGCGCTCCATGAAGGTCCTCTCGAGTTGGTAGGTTTCCTTGCCGAAGCGGCGGCGCCAGAGCTCGAAGTGAGAGAGGTTCACGAAGACGTCCCCGTGGCCGTGGCCCGCCCGATGCGTGGCGAGCAGTTTGCCGTCTTGAGATCGGATGACGACGCGTTGTTCCAGTCGACGAGTCCACACCATCTTGCCTGCGTAGGCATGCGGAACACTGTAGGCGTCGCCGGCGAAGAGCACGAAGCCGTCGGCGGCCACGCGCCGGAAGGCCTCCTTTCCCGAGAAGAAGGGCGCGGCGGGTAGGGGCTTGAGGGCGTCCCGCTCAGCGTCTGCCGAGCCGGCCAGGATGTCGAGGCCTTCCAGGTACTCGTCCAGGGAATCGTAGGACGACGACTCCAACCATCGTCTGGCACCGCTGAGCCCGTCCAGTCGGAATCTATCGACCAGTACCGGCTCGAAGCCGAAGTGCTGACCAAATCGCGCCATGGGAGTGGACCAGGCGGTGACTTGAGCCACCCTGGTTGTGACCAGCGGGCGGATGGCGCGCAGGGCGACTCGGTCCGGGACTCCGCCGGTCTTGCGGAACGCCATTTCCAATCGCCACAGCAGCGTTTCCATGGTGGCCTGCTCGTCGAGCCCGCAGCAGTGCCGACCGCTCCAGGCGAGTTCGTAGCAGGACAGAACCAGACGTTGAGCCCCGCCACCCACAGGCACGATCACGGGTGCCACGTCGAAGTATGCAACGGTTCCAGGGGCGTCTGCACCGAGCATCATGATTTGAACCTCCTTGACGAAGATAAGGGCGGGCTCGGTCCTCGCCAGGGGCGTGAGTGCCGAGCCCGCTCCGATTGCGTTTCAGTTGGACTTGACCAGGGAGAGTACGGTCGCAACGAAGGCGCCGTCGATGGGGGTCACTCTGCGGCTGGCGCTCTTCTTGAGCGCGAGCATGGCCAGGGTGTTGATGCGTCGTGGAATGCCCTGGGCGGCCTCGAAGACCGCGTCGCGGGCGTCGGCGGTGAACAGCTCGGGGTTACCACCAGCGACACGCAGATGGTGATCGATGTATGCTGATGTCTCGTCGCGGGAGAGCCCTTCCAGGCGGTAGCGCATGCGCAGGCGGTCCCATAGCGCCAGATGCACCGGCTGCTGCAGCTTCTTGCGCAGGGCGGGGTGCCCCACCAGCAGCAGCACCAGCGCGTCCTGAGCGTCCATTTCGAAATTGGTGAGCAGCCTCATGTCCTCGAGCAGGCCGTCCTCCAGCAAGTGGGCGTCGTCGAGGATGACGAGCGTCTTCTTGCGCTGCTCGTGGAAGGCGCGCTCCACGCGCTGGCTCACCTGCCGCAACAGGGCTGCCCGGTGCCGCGCCGGCGACACCCCCAGGTTCTCCACCAGCCCTTGCAGCAGCGCGGTGGCGTGCCGGTTGGAGCCCGCATAGCAGACCTGGCAGGAGCGTTCCTCGAGCCGTCCCAGCCACCAGCGCAGAGCGGTGGTCTTGCCGATGCCCATCTCGCCGCTGAGCTCGCCCACGCCGCCGTCCTCCAGCAGCGTGTCCATCTCGTCGGCGAACTCCTCCAGGTGCGGATAGACCAGCAGGTTCGAGCGGCCGATGGCCTTGCCGAACGCGGGCGCACACAGACCGTGGAACTGACGGTAGCTGGACATCAGTGGCTCCCCCCTTCCAGGCGCGTGTCGCGGATGGCATCCAGGTAGAAGCGGAGGTGGCGCTGGAGGCCCTTGTCCTCCACGGCTCGCAGCAGGGCCGAGCGTGTCATCTCGGCGAGCAACGGGGCGTTGCGTCCGAAGAAGTCTGCCAGCAGGGCGTCCTCCGCCGCGGTCAACTGCCGGCCGCCCAGCGTCTGGCGCAACAACTCGGCCAGTTCGGAACGGGAGAGGCACCCCGGTGTGCGCCCCCCCTGGCGCAGGCGAGTCACAGTGGCGTCGACCGCGCGCCGATACGATGCGGACAACCGCCTGCGATAGGCCTCCGAGCTCTCCAGTGGCGTGGGCTTTTCCACGCGCCTGGGGAGGGCCTTGCGGAAGGTGTGGGAGGTCAGGCTTACCGGCTCGGCCGTTTCGACGAAGGCGCCGTTCACGTGGATGCGGACGCGAGCCAGGTCGAAGGGGTCGAAGCGGACCTCCACGTTCTTGCCCACCAGGTACTCGCCGACCGCGTACCGGTTGCCACCGAGCGGAACGCAGCCGGTCTTGTCCACGCGGCGCGACTCCTCCCACAAGAACAGGTCCACCAGCGAGCCTGGCGCCGGCATGCGCACCCGGTGGGCGCCGGCCTCCCAGCGCTCCCGCGGCGTCGCCTTCAACTCCGAGTGCTCGCGGTCGTGGTACCCCTCCTCCAACCAACCCCAGAAGAACGCGTTGAGCTCATCGAGCGTCTGCAGGTTGGCGCGCCGGGCCTCCGGGAAGAATGCGGCCTGGCAGGTCTGAAACCAGCGCTCGCATTTCCCCTTTCCCTGAGGCGCGTATGGCGTGGCGAAGACGACCTGGATGCCCAGACGGGCCGCCACCAACTGGATCTGCCGCGCCTGGTAGACCGCCCCGTTGTCCCAGTATGTGCGCTCCGGGATGCCGCCCTTGAGTACGGCCTTGCGGAAACAGTCCTCCAGGCACGGCAGGCTCTGGCGGAAGTAGAACTCGGCGTGCACCACGTAGCGCGTGTGGTCGTCGATGAAGGCGTGCAGGTGGCACAGGCGCGTCTTGCTCGGGTCGGTCGGGTCCGGCAGCGGGATGCCCTGCGTCCAATCCCCCTGCCAGACGGCATTGCGGTAGGCCTGCTCGTAGCGCGGATAGGCAC
>JACRCT010000186.1 GCA_016218885.1 Deltaproteobacteria bacterium
CGACACCGACCATGACGGAGTCATCGACGCGGTCGACGTCATCCACGTCGGGCAAGGGTACGAGTACTCGGGGAACGTACGCTGCATCCACTCCCACTACGGCAACCTGACCCAGCAGAACGCCGACTTCCAGTCCCAGCGCGGGATGTGGTTCAACGCCTACCACACCGAGCCGGAGCTGCGGTACGGCGGGCGCATCACGCAGATCGGCGCCATCTGCCACGAGACCGCGCACTTCTTCGGCGCGCCCGACCTCTATGACTACAACGGCGTCTCCTCCGGCCTGGGGATGTGGAGCCTGATGTCGGGAGGGGCGTGGGGCGGCCCGCCCGCAAGCTGGAGCGCAGGCGACGGGACCAAGCCCATCCACCCCGACGCCTATATCAAGCAGTTCCTGGGGTTCGTCACCCCGCGCCTCGTGTCGGCGAGCAGCGCCCAAGTCCTGCGACCCGTCGAATCCAACCCGGAGATCCTCAAGGTGTCGTCCGGCATGCCCGGCCAGCAGTACTTCCTGGCCGAGAACCGGCAGAAGACCGGCTATGACCAGTACCTGCCCGGCAGCGGCCTCGCCATCTACCACGTGGACGAGGCCCAGGCCGACCTCCACTACGACTATCAGCAGCGACAGTGGGCGGGATGGAACCTCGACCCGGACCACTACCTGGTGGACCTCGAGCAGGCCGACGGCCGGCGCCAGCTGAACACCAGCGCCACCAACGAGGGCGACGCCCAGGACCTGTACCCGACCGGCGCCGCCACGTTCGGACCCACCACCACCCCCAATACCCGCCCCTACGGCTCGAGCACCGCGAGCATCACCTTCGACTCCATCGGCCGCCGTGGCTCGGATATCACGCTCAACGTCCTGCTCGGCGATGGCGGCTCCTTGGCGCTCGGCCAGGCCTGCGTGTCGAGCCTGCAGTGCCGGAGCGGCTTCTGCGCCGACTCGGTCTGCTGCAACACCGCCTGCAGCGCAGGGGCCTGTGACGCCTGCTCAGTCGCCGCGGGCGCGAGCAGCAACGGGACCTGCGCGAGCCTCACCGTCGCCTGTGATGACGGCAATCCCTGCACCGAGGAGGATGCCTGCCAGCTCGGAGCTTGCCTGGGCAAGCCCAAGTCCTGCGCCAGTGGCGGCTCCTGCACCTCCCCCGGAACCTGCAGCCTGACCACCGGCGCCTGCGAAGGAGGGCAGCCGCTCCCCGACGGTACGGACTGCAACGACAACGACCTGTGCACCCGGGTCGACGCCTGCGCTGGCGGCGTGTGCATCGGCAGCAACCCCAAGCCTTGCCACGCCCTCGATCAGTGCCACAAGGAAGGGGGCTGTGATTGGCGGACAGGGGAGTGCATCTTCCCCGTCCAGACCAACGGCTCTGCCTGCGACACGGGCGACCCCGGCTACGTCGACGGCCAATGCACCAACGGGGAGTGCGTGGGCACGCCGGTCGGCGCCGAGTGCGAGGGCAAGGACGACGGCACCGCCTGCTCGTCGGGAATCTGCCGCGGTGGCGTGTGCGGCGCACCAGATCCCGGCTGCGGAGGCTGCGCGGCAGCTTCCCACCCGCTGCCCACCTCGCTGCTGCTCGCCCTGCTTCTGGCTCCCATCCTGTCGCGGACGCACCGCCGCCGCGGCAGGGCCGACCGCCGAGCCTCGACCTCGCTCATCTAAGGAGAGAACACCATGACGTCCCGGAGCCCACTCGCGGCCCTCGTCGCCCTCCCGATAGTGCTCGCCGCAGTCGGCTGCACCGACACCGCCCAGCCCGCGAAGAGCATCGGCGTGCCGGGCTCGATGCAGCGGCCCATCTACTACGGCTCGCTGGACACCAACTCCGCGCACAACGCGGTGGTGTACATCGAGATGTCCGGGCTGGGGGCCTGCACGGGGACGCTCATCACCAACAACATCGTCCTCACCGCGGGCCACTGCGTCAGCGACGAGGAGGGCAACTTCATCTCCTCCCCTTCGCGATACACGGTCTACTTCGACACCAACACCAACGGCGACCCGGACACCTTGCGGAGCGTCACCGAGGTGCACCGGCACCCGCAGTACGACCCGGACTGGGGTTCCGGGGCGCCGCTCAACGACATCGCGGTGCTGAAGATCTCCAGCAAGCCCAGCAGCATCACCCCCATCCCCTTCCTCCCCTCGTCCCTCGCCTCGGGCCTGACCCAGGGGACGTCGGTGGAGTTCGTGGGCTACGGCGTCACCGAGGACGGCTCGTCGGGAGTGAAGCTACACGTGAGCGACACGCTGGGAGGCGTGTGCAACAGCTCCAGCGGCTGCGGCGGCGGCATCTACGCTCCCTGGACCATCTACTACGACCAGCGGCCGGGGGGCCCCTGCAGTGGCGACAGCGGCGGCCCGGCCTTCTACAGGACCGGAGGCAAGGAGTACGTGGCAGGGGTCACCTCCTACGGCGACCGGACCTGCGCCCAGTTCGGCTGCTCGGCCAAGGTGGACCACTACGAGTCCTTCATCGGCCAGTACGCAGGCACGCTCAAGGCGCTGGGCGCGACTTGTGCCGCCGGCGCCGAGTGCGCGAGCACCCTCTGCGCCGACGGGGTCTGCTGCGACGGGGCCTGCGCCGGCGTCTGTCACGCCTGCGCCCTCGCCCACGGAGCGAGCTCCAACGGGCACTGCACCGTCCTCAACGCGACCCCCTGCACCGACAACAACCCCTGCACAGTGGACGACACGTGCCAGTCAGGGGCTTGCCACGGCGTCAACAAGGACTGCGGCTCCACCAGCGGCTGCACGACGGGCGGGACCTGCAACCTGACCAGCGGCGCCTGCGAAGGCGGGGGAGCCAGACCCAATGGAAGCGACTGCGACGACGGCAATGCCTGCACCCAGGGCGACAAGTGCCAGAGCGGCGTGTGCCAACCAGGAACGGCGGCCAACCTGTGCCCTGCGCCCAGCACCTGCCAGCTCGATTCCACCTGCAATCCCTCCACGGGTCAGTGCGCCCCCTTTCCCCCCAAGGTCGAGGGCACCGAGTGCGACGACGCGGATCCCTGCACTCAGGGCGACGCCTGCCGCAACGGGGCCTGCCTGGCCTCCACGCGCGTCTCCTGCCCCGCTCCCGACGCCTGCCACGTGGCGGGTCAGTGCGACTCGGCGACGGGGCGCTGCCCCACCCAGTTCGCCAACGTGGCCGAGGGTACTGGCTGCGACGACCGCAACCCCTGCACCGCCAATGACGCTTGTCGCGCTGGGGTCTGCGTAGGTACCCCCTCCCAGAGCTCCTGCCCGGAGGACGCCTGCCATGCTGCGGGCACCTGCAACGTCGCGACCGGCCTGTGCTCGGGCGAGAACAAGCCCGACGGCACCGAGTGCGACGACGGGAACGCAGCCACCAGCCCCGATCTGTGCTCCCAGGGCGTGTGCAGAGGCATCCCCTCCGGCAGCTGCGAGGGCCGAGCCGAGGGCGCCCCCTGCAACGACGGCAACGCGACGACCGTGAACGATCATTGCACCAGCGGCGTGTGCCTGGGCACCCCGGCGGGGACCGGCTGCGGCGGGCAGCCCGACGGCACCGAGTGCAACGACAACGACCCGTGCACCCGCATCGACTTCTGCGTCGGCGGCGCGTGCACCGGCAGCAACCTCAAGCCCTGCCACCCCGTCGATCAGTGCCACAAGGAAGGCACCTGCGACTGGCAGACCGGGGAGTGCGTCTTCCCCGTCCAGCCCAACGGCAGCGACTGCGACCCCGACGAGCCTGGCTACGTGGACGGCAAGTGCGCCAACGGGAAATGCGTAGGCACCCCCGCCGGCGTCACTCCTCCCGTCGTGGACGGAGGCTGCGGCTGCGCCGCGACCGGAGCGCCTGCCGCCTCGGCCTTCTGGGCCCTGGGTGCGATGGCGCTGTTGCGGCGGCGCCGCCGCTGGACCTTGGCCGGCTGACCTTGGCGGTTGTGGGGACCGAGATCGATCAGAGTCGCTCACAACTGATCCGCGCCTTCCGCGAGGAGTTGCATCTCGGTCACACTCAGGGAATCGTCTTGCTGGCCTCGATCGAAGGGGCGCTCTCTCCCCCGGAGGCGCTCAGCGCGGTCACGACGAAGTAGTAGGTCGCTCCTCCAGGCAGGTCGCCAATCGTGTAGCTGACCGCGGCCGGGTTCGACACGCTCACGGTGGTCGGGTAGCTCCCCGAAGAGGTGCCGTAATAGATCCGGTATCCCGTGAGGTCGGTGAGCGGCGATCCGTCGACGAAGGTCGTCGGCGCATCCCAGCTGAGCTGAGCGCTGCCGAAGGTGGCGCCCGTCACAGCTCCCTCCACGTAGGCCGACCGCGAGTAACCGGCGTAGGTCCCGGTCTGGGTCCACGTGGCGGGCAAGCTCGTCTGGCTCGCCGAGTAGGAGTACCGCCCGTGCGATCCGTCCCGGCCGCGCCAGTGGAACTCACCGCTCGTGCTGAGCGCGGCCATCCAGTATTTGGTGTTCGGGCTGAGCATCGGCCCGTTGCTCAGCGCGCACCCGAACCAGCCCGCAACGCCAGCAGGCATGCTAATCGTGCACGAGCTGCCTGCGAGCATCGCTTCGGGGACCCCTGCGCTATCAGCGTAGAGCGCCACCTGGAGGGCAGTGGCCTGATTGCTCGCCGCCGCGTAGACGTTGATTTGGGTCGCCCTCCCTGCGTGGGCCCCGCTCGTGTACTCGAAGGCGTCGGCGTCTCCGACGGTCTCGTAGTCCTCAACCGGCTCGATGGTGGTATTGCCGACCAGCACCACCGTCGCGGCGTCGGCGGCGCCCGAGCCTGAGCCCGCGTCCTGGGCGCCGGCGTCGGGCCCCACAGCGGCGTCCTCGGCAGCCGAACCCGCGTCCTGGGCGCCGGCGTCGAGCCCCACAGCGGCGTCCGCGGCGCCCGAGCCTGAGCCCGCATCCTGGGCGCCGGCGTCAGGCCCGACGCCGGCATCTACGGAGTTTGTCGCATCGGCGGAAGTCGGGACTACGGTGTCTTCGCCAGCACCTGCGCACCCCACGGCCAACACCATCACCAAGCCCGTCAGCTGTCGTCTCATGGCGCTTCCCTCCTTTACACCAGCATAGGCGCGAACTGGCTGCTCTTGCTCCCGCCGCTGTCGTTGCTTCAGGTGCTTCCGAGGAAGGAAACGACGGCCGTCGTGCCGGGCTGTCGTTCCAGGCCTGTAGAACCCGCGCCCTCGAACGCTGAGAGCAATCCCCCGCCGTTTACCGCACGAGGTCGTCCCCACCGCTGCCCAGAATGGCCTCCATCCCACGCTCAGGGCGAGCAAGATGGATCTTCTCAATCGCCTCTGCTGCCAAGGAGGCTGCCGCTGCTCATGGAATCGTCTTGCTAGCCTCCATCGAACGAGCGCTCTCTCCCCCAGACGCGCTCAACGCGGTCACGACGAAGTAGTAGGTCGCTCCCCCAGGCAGGTTGCTGACCGTGTAGGTGACCGCGGTCGGATTCGACACGTTCACCACGCTCGGGTAGCTCCCCGAAGAGGTTCCGTAGTGGATCCGATAGCCCGTGAGGTCAGTCAGCGGCGAGCCGTCGGTGAAGGTCGTCGGCGCCTCCCAGCTCAGCACCGCGGTGCCGAGGGTGGGGTTCGTCACGGCGCCCTCCACGTAGGCCGACCGCGAGTAGCCAGCATAGGTCCCGGTCTGGGTCCAGATCGCGGGCAAGCTCGTCCTGTGCGTCGAGTAGGAGTACCTCCCGTGCGATCCGTCCTGGGCACGCCAGTGGAACTCGCCGCTGGTGCTGAGCGCCGCCATCCAGTACCTCGTGTTCGGGCTGAGCACCGGCCCATTGCTGAGCGCGCACCCGAACCAGCCCGCGACGCCGGCGGGCAGGCTGATGGTGCACGAGCTGCCGGCGAGCAGCGCGCCGGGGACGCCCCCGTTGTCGGCGTAGAGCGCCACCTGGAGCGCAGTGGCCTGATTGCCCGCCGCCGCATAGATGTTGATGTTGCTCGCCTTCCCTGCCTGGGCGCCGCTCGTGTACTCGAAGGCATCGGCGTCTCCCACCGTCTCGTAGTCCTCCACGGGCTCGATGGAGGTATCGCCGACCAACACCATCGTCACGCTGGACTGAACGCAGCGCTTCTCGGCCCCGCAGCTGAAGCCAGCGGGGCAGCTCCTTGCCGTGCACTCGCAGGCCCCCGTCGCCGGACTGCAGCTCTCGCCTGCCGCGCACGCGACGCCCGCGCACGGGTCCACCACTGGTACGCAGATACCGGCCTGACAGGTTCCGCTCGCGCAAGCCGTACCCTCCGGCGCCGGAGACGACGTGCAGCCCGTCCTGGCGGCGTTGCAGACGCTCGTCTGGCATTCCGCTGGCACGCAGGTGCTGCAGTCGAATGGCGTGCCTGTCGCAATGCCCTCCACGTAGGCCGACCGCGAATAGCCGGCGTAGGTCCCGGTCTGGGTCCACGTCGCGGGCAGGCTCGACTGGTCTGCCGAGTAGGAGTACCGGCCGTGCGTTCCGTCCTGGGCTTGCCAGTGGAATTCTCCGCCCGTGCTGAGCGCGGCCATCCAGTACTTCACGTTCGGAGTGAGCGCCGGCCCGTCGTTCAGGGCGCACCCGAACCAGCCCGCGGCGCCGGCAGGCATGCTGATGGTGCACGAGCTGCCCGCGAGCATCGCTCCGGGGACGCCCGCGTTGTCACCGTAGAGCGCCACCTGCAGCGCAGTGGCCTGATTGCTCGCCGCCGCGTAGACGTTGATCTTGCTCGCCTTCCCCGCCTGGGCACCGCTCGTGTACTCGAAGGCGTCGGCGTCTCCCACATACTCGTAGTCCTCGGTGGGCTCGATGGTGGTATCGCCGACCAGCACCACCGTCTCGGAGGACTGAACGCAGTGCTGCTCAGCCCCGCAGCCGTAGCCAGCGGGGCAGCTCGTCGCCGTGCACTCGCACGCCCCGGTTGCCGAATTGCAGCTCTCCCCGGCTGCGCAGGTGACGCCTGCGCACGGGTCCACCGTGGCCACGCAGGTACCGGCCTGACAGCTCCCTCTCGTGCAAGCCGCTCCATCCGCCGCCGGCGTCACCGTGCATCCGGTCTCGTTGGCGTTGCAGATGCTCGCGGCCTGGCATTCCACCGGTGAGCAAACGCTGCAATCGAAGGGGATCGCCGCCAGGTAGTCCACCTCGATCGCATTGGTAGAGGTGTCGATTTCCCGCATGGAGTCAGCCACTCGAATGAACAAGGTCGCTGTCCCCGGCGGAATCGTGACGATGTGCCGACAGGTCTTGTAGGCCGTGTCCGCCGAGGTCAGCGCGCAGAATTGCGAAAAGGGCCCGCCCGACGAGACCGCCCAGCCGAAGTTGAACTCGTCGCCAGTCGCGGATGCCCGCCGAGCCACCACCTTGAGGGCAAGGTTGCCTGAAGCGCCGCCCAGGGGGATGGACCACGTCGCCTTGAGGCCGTAGGTGCTCGTACCCCTGGACTCGCGCAGCCGCTCCCGAGCGCCGTCGAGCGCTTGCGTCTGAAGGTAGGTCCCGCTCTGGCGCGCCCCCAGCGATACCGTCTCCGCAGTCGCCACCAAGTGCCCGATCGGGTTCGTCAGCGAGTGGCTCATATCCCCGTCGCTGACGGGGTCTTCGATGTCTCCAGAACCTTCACAGGCGGCAGCGATGAAGAGGCTGGCCGCGCAAGCGAGAAGACGCCAGGGTGCGGGTCTGCGGGTCTGCGTCATGAGTCACCTCGGATATGCAGCATTGGCGGCGTGGTCCTGAGGGAGGCCGTCGCAGGATTCCCTTCACAGCGCGTGACCTGGTGCACGGGTCCTGAACGGCGGGGGACATTCACGAGCGGCTCAGGGAAGGTCGACCCGCAGCTCGCTCGAGAGGTCGCTCTCCACCCCCGCGGCGTTGACGGCGCTCGCGGCGAAGTAATAGGTCCCCGGCGCGAGGCCATCGATGAGAAGCGTGGTCGTGGCCGCCGGCACCTCGCGATGGACCGAATAGCTGCGGCTCGAGGTGCCGTAGTGGAGACGGTAGCCGCCAAGGTCGGTCAGCGGCGTGCCGTCGGAGTTCGTCAGCGGCGCGTCCCAGGCGAGGCTGACCGAACGGGTGGTCGGCGTGACGGAGCAGGAGCCGCCGGTGCGGCCCGTGGCCACCGTCAGCTCGTCGACCCAGAAGGTCTGGTCGACCGGCGAGCCGTCCCCGATCCAGGGCGCGATGATGAGCTGGTTGAACTTCATGTCCGGGTGCTGGCCGGTGCGGAACATCACTCCGCGGTGATCCAGCACGAGCTGGCCGTCGTACCAATATTGGATGGCTCCGTCGGCGATTCCCTTGCCGCTCGCCACACTGTTGAGCTTGAGGAAGGCCTCGACGTGGTGCCAGTCAGCCTTGTAGGTGGGGCCGGCAGCGTCGGAGAAGTAGACCTGGGGCGCCTTCCAGGACTTTCCGTTCACGTAGGAGCCGGCGTTGTAGCAGTCGCCATTGCCGTACCCGTCGCTGTCGCCGTTGCAGCCGGCGACGCCGCGAAGCTCGGTGGTGGCGGTGAGGTTCTGGCCGATCCGAGACTGGTCGATGTTGACGCCGTCCTGGATCGCGACCATGGGCACGCCCTCGTTCTGCTCGACGTAGGCGGTCAGGTGCGTGAAGGCCAGGCCCGACCAGTCGCTGTCCTGGTTGGTCAGGAAGTAGAACTCGTGGGGGTGGTAGGCCCGGTTCGAGCCCTGCCAGTTGGCGCTGTATTTGACGTAGTAGCTCAGGTAGACGGAGTCGGTTTCGGAGAACTTCTTGCGCATCGCGCCGCCGTTGGTGGGCTTGGTGGCGCCGGCCAGGAAGCGGAACTCGGCGGACCTGGTGCTCCCAGAGCTGGCTTGGGCAGACGAGAGGACCGGGTTGCTGTTGTCGTACCAGCCACGGCCGCTCAGGTTGCTGTCCTCGAAGCGCTCCTGGAAGAGCACCGTCCCGCTCGTGCCGCAGTCGGCGGGGCCGCTGCTGGCGGCGTCGGGCACCATGCCGGCGTCCGCGGGCGCCGAGCCGGAACCCGCGTCCGGGGCGCCGACGTCCCCCATCGCAATGCCCTCCACGTAGGCCGACCGCGCGTAGCCGAAGTAGGTCCCGGTCTGGGTCCACGTCGCGGCCAAGCTCGTCCTGTGCGCCGAGTAGGAGTACTTCCCATGCGACCCGTCCTGGGCACGCCAGCGGAATTCGCCGCTCGTGCTGAGCGCCGCCATCCAATACTTGGTGTTCGCGCTCAGCACCGGCCCATTGCTCAGTGCGCACCCGAACCAGCCCGCGACGCCAGCAGGCATGCTGATCGTGCATGAGCTGCCTGCGAGCAGCGCTCCGGGGACGCCCCCGTTGTCACCATAGAGCGCCACCTGGAGGGCAGTGGCCCGATTGCTCGCTGCCGCGTAGAGAATGATCTTGCTCGCCTTCCCCGCCTGGGCGCCGCTCATGTACTCGAAGGCGTCGGCGTCTCCGACGGTCTCGTAGTCCTCCATGGGCTCGATGGTGGTGTTGCCGACCAGCACCCTCGGCCCGCCGGCGTCGGCCGCGGCCGAGCCTGAGCCCGCGTCCCGAACGCCAGCATCGCGCCGCCTCGAGCCACGCACCTCTTCGGTGTCCTCCGAAGTCGGGGTGTCGGTGTCTTCGACGGCACCTGCACACCCCACGGCCAGCACCACCACCAAGCTCGCCAACTGTCGCCTCATAGTGCATTCCTCCTGGCCGTCTACTTGGTGCAGGCTGCCTGCCTGCGTGGTCCCCGGCTCTGCTCTCCGCGGCCGCCGCTCCGTGTGCGTCCCGGGGAATTGCAGTGCTCGTGCCGGGCGATTGGTCCCTGTCCATACGGCCGGTTACGGCGGGACGTCGGGCCTCGGCTTCGCGAAGTTGGGGGCTGGAGTCACCGAGCGGTGGAGACCCGAGTCACCACCGCGGCACGGCAGACCTCTCCCAAACTCCCTGTCCGTCCCAGCCACGGGGCTCTTCGCCTCGGCGACCAGGGCGGGCGCTGCGCATCTGAAGGGCGCGGAGGTGCCATGGACGCATCCAACGTCCGCTCGCCAGCACGGGTGCCCCGGGTAGTGGTGGTCGGCGGCGGCTTCGGAGGCCTACGGGTCGCCCAAGGCCTTGCGCGCGTTTCAGTGCGCGTGACCCTGCTCGACCGGCGCAACTTCCACCTCTTCCAGCCGCTTCTCTACCAGGTGGCGACCGGTGGGCTGTCCCCGGCGAACATCGCGGCGCCTCTGCGCGGAGTCCTCCGGAGGCAGCGCAACGCGGAGGTGCTGCTCGCTGAAGCGGTCGGCCTCGACGCTTCGCGCCGGGTCCTCGAGCTCAGCGATGGCTTTCTCACCTACGACGCGCTCGTGGTCGCGACCGGCTCGACTCACCACTACTTCGGGCACGAGCGTTGGGAGGCGCTGGCCCCAGGCCTGAAGACTCTCGAGGACGCGACCGAGATCCGCCGGAGGTTGCTGCTGGCCTTCGAGGCGGCGGAGCGCGAGCCCGACGCTGCACGCGCCGCCGGTCACCTGACCTTCGCGGTGGTCGGGGCCGGGCCCACCGGCGTGGAGCTCGCCGGCGCACTCGCCGAGATCGCCCGCGACACCCTTCGCGGCAACTTCCGCCACTTCGATCCCGCCAACGCGCAGATCGTCCTCATGGACGCAGTCTCCCGCCCGCTCCCCAACTATCCGGAGAAGCTCTCCCGGAGCGCGGAGCGCTCGCTGAGGGAGCTGGGCGTGTCGGTGCTCACCGGCGCCACGGTCAAGGCAGTGGAGCCCAACGCCATCGCCTTCGAGAAGGGCGGCCGGCTCGAGCGGCTCCCCGCCGCAAATGTGTTCTGGGCCGCGGGCGTGAAGGCCTCGCCCTTGGGCCAGGTCATCGCCCGGGCCACCGGCGCCGAGCTCGATCGCCAGGGTCGGGTCGTCGTCTCGTCGGACTTGTCGGTCCCCGGGTTCGCAGACCTGTTCGTCATCGGCGACCTCGCCCATGCCGAGCAGGATGGCCATCCCCTGCCCGGCGTGGCCCCGGTAGCCATGCAGCAGGGCCGCTACGTCGCGAGGCGGATCCGCGATCGGCTCGCGGGGCGGAAGACCCCGCCCTTCCGATACCGCGATCGCGGCAGCATGGCGGTCATCGGGCGCACCCGCGCGGTGGCGCAGATGGGCCCCTTGAAGTTCGGCGGTTACTTCGCCTGGCTGGCCTGGCTCTTCATCCACCTCATGTACCTGGTGGGCTTCGGCCTGCGGCTGCTGGCGCTGATGCAGTGGGCCTGGAACTACCTCACCTTCGGACGCTCGGCGCGGCTCATCACTGGTTCCAACCCGCTGCCCCTGCTTCCAACCCTGCCGGCGCAGCCCGCCCCCCCGCCCTCTGCTTCCCCCGAGGATCGCCGGAGCGCGCCCGTCGCCAAGACCAACGACGAAGCCCAGCCTTCGCGGCGACCCTGAGACCGTTTCAGCGTGCCCGCCGGGTGAGGGCCTCTACTCGATCTGCGCCTCGCTCGGGCGCCTCCCGGTGGGGGGAGCTTCTTCCCGGCCCTTCCTGCACTGGCAAGCGTGAGTCCGAGCGCCTGTTGGGAGAGCGGGGAGGGTGAGATGCGCAGGCTCCTTGGAATCGCACTGATGATCGCGGCGACCGCTTGCGGCGGCTCCGACGATGGGGACGGAGGAGGAGGCGGCGGCGGGGCCGTCAACCGCGGCGCGTTCCTCGGCCTGTGGAACGTCACCGGCACCGTCATCATGGAGGTGCAGACCTTGATCGGCCCCGTCCCGGTCACCGTGGCCGTCCAGGGCACGCAGCTCATCGAGGCGGGGCCGACCGACGACACCATCGTGCTCAGCAGCGACCAGGGCTGCTCGCTGACCGCCACCGTGTCGGGCTCGACCGCCTCCATCGCCGAAGGGGCGACCTGCACCGCCGTCGACGGGACCACCACCACGGTGATGACCTTCCGCTCCGGCTCGCTCGTGCTCGCCCAGGCGGGCACGATGTCCATGACCGGCCAGGGAAGCGCCCAGGTGACCGACTCGGGGCCCGGAGGCTTCAACGGCAACGGCGGCTTCACCTGGAACACGACCTTGACCAAGTAGTGCTGAAGGGCCTCTCGGCGGTCGACGCGGAGGGGCTCACCCCCCTTTGAGCAGAGCTACCAGGCGCCGCCCTTCGGCCAGGAAGGCCGGCAGATCCTTCGGCTCGACCCCCTTCCTCGGCCAGCAGAAGGCCACGCGATCGGGAAGCACGTCGAGGACAGGCGCTTGACCGGCGTCATCGAGCCGGTTGAGCTCGGCGAGGAAGGCGGGCCCCAGCCGGGCACGCACCGCCGCCTCGTCGGAGGCGTGGACGCTGTAGGAGTAGCCGAACGCGACCTCGGCGTCCTCGCCCTCGTCATCATCGAACTTCAGGGCTTCGAGCCCGTCGCTCACAGGCCGCTCGCGGAGCGAAGGCTGGAGCACCATGCGCGGCAGGCCGCTCGGGCCGTGGAAGACGGCGATCGTCTCGAGGTTCGAGAAGCGCCCTCTTCCGCCGGTCTGGAAACGGAGATCGACGATCGAGACCTCCCCCTCGGCCGTGCGGCCTCGCGCCGCCGCGGCGGCGTTGCCGCTCGCGTGGATCGTCCCCGCCAGGACCTGCTCTGCACAACCCTCCGCATTGGGCTGGGGCGCGAGCCCGAGGGGTGCTACCGCGGCCGCCAGCTCCTGCGGCCGCTTCTTCACCGTGGCGGCGCTCTTGATGATCGCCCAGATCACCACGGAGCCCACGAGCAGCGGAACGGCCGCGATGGCCAGGGCGTAGATGAGATCCACGGGGCGCCTCCAATTTTCGCCCATCGTAGCACCCGCCTCGAATGCCGCCGCACTGCAGAGGGCCGGCTTTCTCGAGTGCCGGGGGGTCAAAGGCGGCCTTTGGAGGAATCATCGCGCGGCGCGTCCGGTTGAGCCGGCGAGCGCGGCGCGCGCGTGTCGCCGCCCAGCCAGGGGGCTCGACAGGGGCGCGTCCACCGTGCTCGTGAGCGTGCTTGCGAGCCCCCGTCGCCCCGACTAGCCTTCGCGCGCCGAGCCGCCTTTCGACCTGACCATCAGGAGAGTCCATGAGCCTCATCCTCGAGAAGAACGCGTTCCACGGCCGCCGCAAGGGCCCCCTCGTCGTGGTGGTGATGGATGGCGTCGGCCTCGGCCCGGACTATCCGGGCAACGCGGTCAAGCTCGCTGCCAAGCCCAACCTGGACAACCTCCTGGCCACCTGCCCCTGGGTCCCGATCGCCGCGCATGGCGTGGCCGTGGGCATGCCCTCCGATGCCGACATGGGCAACTCCGAGGTCGGGCACAACGCGCTGGGCGCCGGGCGGGTCTTCGACCAGGGCGCCAAGCTCGTCAGCAACGCCATCGCCTCCGGGCGGATCTTCGAGGATCAGGGGTGGAAGGAGATCATCGGCAACGTGAAGACGACCGGGGGCACCCTGCACCTCCTCGGGCTGTTCTCAGACGGCAACGTCCACAGCCACCTCGACCACCTCAAGGCGCTGATCGCCGCTGCCAAGAAGGCCGGGGCGCCCAAGGTAGCGGTGCACGTCCTGCTCGATGGCCGGGACGTGGGCGAGACCAGCGCGCTGGACTACACCGAGCCCTTCGAGCAGTGGCTCGCCGAGGTGGACCCTCACTACGGAATCGCTTCAGGCGGCGGGCGCATGACGACCACCATGGACCGCTACGAGGCGGATTGGTCGATGGTCGAGCGCGGCTGGAAGACCCACGTGCTGGGCGAGGGCCGGGCCTTCCCCTCGGCGTCGGCGGCGGTGAAGGCCTATCGCGCCGAGAAACCGGGGATCATCGACCAGGACCTGCCTGCCTTCGTCGTGGAGCGGGACGGCAAGCCCTTCGCGCCGGTGCACGACGGCGACTCGGTGATCTTCTTCAACTTCCGCGGCGACCGGGCCATCGAGATCAGCAAGGCTTTCGTGGGCGCGAGCGTCCCCTTTGATCGCAAGCGCATGCCGAAGGTCGTCTTCGCCGGGATGATGACCTATGACGGCGACACCAACCTGCCCCCGCGCATCCTGGTGAGCCCGCCGACCATCGACCGCACCCTGGGCCAGTACCTCGCCGGCACCGGCGTCCGCTCGCTCGCCTGCTCGGAGACGCAGAAGTACGGCCACGTCACCTATTTCTGGAACGGCAACCGCAGCGGCTACATCGACCAGAAGCTGGAGAAGTACGTGGAGGTCCCCTCCGACCGCGTGCCCTTCGAGCAGCGACCCTGGATGAAGGCCGCGGAGATCACCGACACGCTGCTCAAGGAGATCACCGGCGGCGGCTTCCAGTTCGCCCGCGTCAACTTCGCCAACGGCGACATGGTCGGCCACACCGGCGACTTCTGGGCCGCGCGCCAGGCGGTGGAGACGGTCGACCTGTGCCTGGGTCGCCTCCTGCCGATGGTCAAGGCGCTGGGCGGAATCATGCTGATCACCGCCGACCACGGCAACGCTGACGAGATGTACGAGGTGGACAAGAAGGGCAACGTGAAGATGGAGAACGGGCGGCCCAAGTCCAAGACCAGCCACACGCTCAATCCAGTGCCGGCGATCATCTACGACCCCGGGTTCAACGGGGAATACGAGATCGACAAGAGCGTGGCCAGGCCCGGCCTCGCCAACCTCACCGCCACCTTCGTGCAGTTGTTGGGCTACAGGCCCCCCGCCGATTACGTGCCTGCGATCATCCGCATGAAGTAGGCCCTGCGAGATGGTATGCCCGTGGGCCGGTGGGCCTACCGCTCGGGCCTACTGGCGCTCGGGCGTACAACCCATGGCCGACGGCCGACCGTGGGTGATGCGAGGGGCACAACCGGCCCCTTCCACCCGTCCTCGCCTCAGGCTAGCGTTCGCCTCTTGCCGGTCCTCCCCCGGCGTCCGAGGAGCGCTCCATGGCCGACTACCGCATCCAGGAACACCCCATCCTCACGGTCCCCACGGGCCCCGAGATCCAGTTCACATGGAAGGAACAGGCGCTCAAGGCGCGTCCGGGCGAGACCATCGCCTCGGCGCTGTTCGCCCAGGGGGTGCGCGTCTTCGGCCACCACGCCAAGGATGGCGCGCCGATGGGCATCTTCTGCGCCAACGGCCAATGCGCGCAGTGCTCGGTCATCGCCGACGGTCTGTCGGTCAAGAGCTGCATGGTGCAGGTGCGCGAAGGGATTAAGGTCGAGCCTCTCGATGGCCGGGCCGCGCTGCCCGACCCACGTCAGGGCGACCTGCGCTTTCGCGACATCGAGACACTGGAGACCGAGTGCCTAATCCTCGGCGGCGGGCCCGCGGGCCTCTCCGCGGCCATCGAGCTCGGCCGGGCCGGCGTCAACGTGGTGCTCATCGACGACAAGAGCGCCCTGGGCGGCAAGCTGGTGCTGCAGACGCACAAGTTCTTCGGCTCCATCGACGCCTGCCACGCGGGCACGCGGGGCATGGACATCGGCCAGAAGCTCGAGGAGCAGGTCCGCTCCTTCGAGAGCGTCAAGGTGTGGACCGAGACCAGCGCGTTGTCGGTCTTCGCCGACCGCAAAGTGGGGGTGCTGCGCCACGGCCGCTACCACCTCATCCAGCCACAGATCCTGCTGGTGGCCACTGGCGCCCGTGAGCGCTCCCTGGTCTTCAAGGGCAACTCGCTGCCAGGCGTGTACGGCGCCGGCGCCTTCCAGACCCTGGTCAACCGCGACCTGGTGCGTCCCACCGAGCGGCTCTTCGTGATCGGAGGCGGCAACGTGGGGCTCATCGCCGCCTACCACGCGTTGCAGGCCGGCATCCAGGTGGTGGGCCTGTGCGAGGCTCTGCCCGAGTGCGGCGGCTACAAGGTCCACAAGGACAAGCTGGTGCGCATGGGCGTGCCCATCTACACCAGCCACACCATCGTCTCCGCCAACGGCAAGGAGGAGGTGGAGAGCGTCACCATCGGCAAGCTCGACCCCTCGTGGAGGACCGTCGCCGGCACCGAGCAGACCTTCAAGTGCGACACGGTGTTGGTGGCGGTAGGCCTGGAGCCGGTCGACGAGTTCCTCAAGAAGGCCAAGGAGTACGGCCTGCCGGTGTTCGCCGCGGGCGACGCCGAGGAGATCGCCGAGGCCAGCGCGGCCATGTTCACCGGGCGTATCCGCGGGCTGGAGATCGCCCGGCAGCTCGGACGCGACGTGGGCGAGGTCCCCCCGGAGTGGCACCGCACCGCCGAGGTCCTCAAGGCGCGGCCCGGCGCGGTGGTGACCGAGGAGATCCCCGAGGAGAACCAGGGCGTCTTTCCGGTCTTCCACTGCTCGCAGGAGATCCCCTGCAACCCGTGCACGAGCGTGTGCAGCCGCCACTCCATCCGCATCGAGGGCGACGACATCCTCGGGCTGCCCACCTTCGTCTCCGACGGCGGCTGCGACGCCTGCGAGAAGTGCGTGGCCATCTGCCCCGGCCTGGCGATGACCCTGGTGGACTTCCGCAAGTCCCAGGACGGCATGGCGCTGGTCACGGTGCCCTACGAGTTCCCCCAGGCCACCCTCACGGTGGGCGACACCGTCACCGTGCTCGACACCCTGGGAACGGTGCTGGGCAACGTGAAGGTGGAGCGGATCCGCGCGCCCAAGTTCGCCGACCACGCAGCCCTGGTGAAGCTGCGGGCCCCCACCGAGATCGCCAAGAGGATCGCCGGCATCCGCGTGCAGCAACCCTGGGTCACCCAGCCCATGGAGCAGTGGGCCGCGCGGGTCGCCGACGACGAGATCGTCTGCCGCTGCGAGCGGGTGACCGCGGGAGCGCTGCGCTCGCTCATCCGCGCCGGAGCCCGCGACATGAACCAGCTCAAGGCTGCCACCCGCTGCGGCATGGGAGCCTGTGGCGGCAAGACCTGCCCCAGCCTCATCAAGCGCATCTTCCGCGAGGAGGGCATCGCGCCCTCGGCGGTGACCGATCTGACGCAGCGGCCGGTCTTCATGGAGGTGCCCCTGGGCGCCTTCGCGGGCGTGGCCAGTGACGAGCAACCGCAAGAGACCGCGCCCAAGGCCAAGCCGGGCGCGTTCCAGGGAGGTCTATAGATGAGCACCGCGGTCTATGACGCCATCGTCGTCGGGGCCGGCAGCGTGGGAATGCCGGCGGCCATGTCCCTGGCCGAGATGGGCCAGAAGGTCCTGTGCGTGGACCAGTTCGCCAGCCCCGGCCAGGGCAGCAACAAGGCCGCCATCGGCGGCATCCGCGCCACGCACTCCAGCCCAGCCAAGATCCGCCTGGGCCTCGACTCGCTGAGGACCTTCTCCACCTGGGAGAAGGAGCATGGCGACGAGATCGAGTGGCGCCAGTGCGGCTACCTCTTCGTCGCCTACCGTCCCGAGGAGCAGAAGACCCTCAAGGACCTCCTCGTCATCCAGAAGAAGGCCGGCCTGAACATCGACTGGCTGAGCCGGGAGCAGGTCATCGAGCTTGCCCCCGGGCTCAAGCGCGAGGGGCTCTTGGGCGGGACCTACTCGCCCGAGGACGGCTCCGCCTCGCCGATGCTCTCCTGCCTCGCCTTCCATAAGCGCGCGGTGAAGCTGGGCGTGACCTGCCTCTTCGGCGAGCGCGTCACCTCGATCATCCGCCGCAAGGGCAAGGTCGTGGGCGTGCGCACCGACAAGGGCGGATATGCGACCGGCACCGTCATCAACGCCGCCGGCGCCTGGGCGAGACAACTGGCGCAGACCGGAGGGCAGGACGCGCCGGTGCAGCCCGACTGCCACGAGGCCGGCATCACCGAGCCGGTGGGGCCCTTCCTCAAGCCGATGGTGGTGGACCTGCGCCCCGCCCCCGGCTCGCGCAACTACTACTTCTACCAACACAAGCCCGGGCAGGTGATCTTCTGCATCACCCCCGACCCGCAGATCCTCGGCACCGACCGGCGCGAGACCAGCGCCTTCCTGCCGATGATCGCCCGGCGCATGGTCGACCTGATGCCGCAGCTGGCCAACCTCAAGGTGCGGCGCACCTGGCGCGGGCTGTACCCCATGACTCCGGACGGCTCGCCCATCCTCGGGAGGTCGCAGACCCTGGCCGGCTACGTCGACGCGGTGGGCATGTGCGGCCAGGGCTACATGCTGGGGCCAGGCGTCGGCGCGCTGGTCGCGCGGCTGGTCACCGAGAGGCTCAAGGACGGCGACGCGCAGACCCTGCAGGAGCTCAGCCCCCAGCGCAGCTTCGGCGGCGGGACCGAGGCCTTGAAGTAGGCCCCGCGGCCAGGCTCGCGTCGCCGCAAGCCCAACCCGGCCGAGCGGGAACCAACGAGGATGTCGCCGGCGGCTGCAGGCTCCAGACCTCAGGCGCCAGGACAAGCGGCTTCAGGCTCCACGTCCGCCAAGGTCCAAGGCTTTGCCTGGAGTCCGAAGCCTGGGGCCTGAAGTCTTTGCACGTCCGGTCGCACGAGAAGAAGCGAGAAGGCTGTCACGGCATGTCGCGCAACGCGAAGAAGTCGCTGCCCGCGCCCTCGTCCACGCTGCCGCCCAGCACGTAGCTTCCGTCGGCTTGGATGACCAGCCCGGCGACGGAGTAGTCGGCAGTGGTTCCAAGGTCAAACGTCGCTTTGCCGCCGCTACCGAAGCTCGTGTCGAGGACGCCACTGGGGAGGAGCCGCACCAGCGCGGCGACGAGGTGCTGCCCGCCGGTATATGACGTCGCCTCGCCAGCAAGAAGGATCTTGCCGTCGCTCTGAACCGCGAGGGCATATGCGGCGGCGGGAGCTCCGAAGTCGACGGTGACCTTTCCGGCGGTGCCGAAGGTCGCATCGAGGACGCCGGCGGCCGTGTAGCGGGCGAGCGCGAAGACGCTCCGAGCGCCGTTGGAGGTTTCGCCAGCGGCGAGGATCCTGTCGTCGCTGAGCACGTGGACGGCGTAGGCCGCGCTCGGTCCAGAAGCGATGGTGGTGAGAGTCCTGCCGCTGCTGCCAAAGGAGTTGTCGTTCGTTCCCGCAGTCGAGTACCGGGCCAGTGCGAATTGGGTCGCGGTCTTGCCCGCGGCGATGATCTTTCCGTCCGATTGGAAGCCCAGTGCGCGGATCATGTCGCCGGTCGTGCCCAGGTTGGTCGTTCGCTTCCCGTTGACTCCGAAGACGGTGTCGATAGTCCCGTCGGTGTTCAACCGGGTGAGCGCGAAGTCGCCGACGCCATAGAGGTCGCTGACCCCGCCGAGCACGATGCGCTGATCGCTCTGGATAGCGACCGCGTAGGCCAGGGAAACGCCATCGAAGATGCCGATGTAGTTGGGAGACGATCCGCCGTTGAAGGCGGCGTCGAGCGAGCCGTCGGCGTTGAAGCGCCAGGCCCTCATGTGATAGCCGCCGCTGTAAGCCTGCCCCACCATCACCAGCTGCCCGTTGGCCTGAAGCGCAGCCGCGTAGGCTCCATCCCACGCGTTGCCCGCCGAAGCCCGCAGCCGCCCCGACGCGCCGAAGGTCGTATCCAGGGTGCCGTCGGGCAGGAAGCGGGCGACGGTATCGGCCCGGGTGCCGACGCCCGTGTCGGAGTCGCCTCCTACCAGGACCTTTCCGTCCGGCTGAAGCAGCATCCAGCGCTGCAGGTCATTGCTCTTGCCGAACCAGGGGAGATCGGCCCAGCCCGAGGCGCCGAAGCTCGTGTCCAGCGCGCCGTTGGGCTCCAGGCGGGCAAGAGCCGCCCGGTACTCACCCACGCCATAGTAGCCATAGTCGGAATAGGGCTCGAGAGATGCCGAAAGCGCGATCTTTCCCGAGCCAAGAACGGCGATCGCCAGCCCGTCGCGTCCGGTATCGCGAAGCTCGACGCGGCCGTCATACACGGTGTTGCTGAAGGCAGGATCCGAATCGCCCGAGGCGGTGAACCGGTAGACCACCGGGCAGAGCGTGAGCGTGCTGCACCAGCCGTCGCCCGCCAGCAGGATCATGCCGTCGGGCTGCAGCGCCAGACTCTCGACAGAGTCCATGTTGCTGTCGCCGGAGGCGATGCCGCCGGTCCCAAAGGTCGGGTCGAGCGTGCCACTACCCAAATATCGAACCACGGCGAAGCGCTCATAGCCAAGATCGAAGGTTCCCCAACCGCCGACCACGACCGCGCCCGAAGAGAGAGCGAAGACCCCCTTCGCTTCGTCGGTCGCCCCACCCGAGAAGTTGTGGGTGGCCATCCCCGTGGCATTGAAGGTCGTGTCCAGCGCGCCCGCTGAGGTGAATCGCGCCACCGCGAAGTCGGTGTTGCTGCCGTTATAGGTGTCGCCCGCCACGAGGTAGTTGCCTGATGCGTCCACGTCGACGGACTTGGCGTAGTCGTCCCGGCCGGCGAAGTCCTGGAGCTTGGTTCCCCCCACGCCGAAGCTGGTGTCGAGCGTGCCGTCGCCGTTGAGGCGAACCAACGCGAAGTCGAGGCTAGAGCCGTTGACCGCCCCACCCACCAGGAGGAGCTTTCCATCGGCCAGGATGAAGAGGTCCCCGTAGGTGGCATCCGTCGAGCCCACGCTCAGCAGGAGCTTGCCGCCGTTCCCGAAGGAGGTGTCCAACGAGCCGTTGCTGTTGTAGCGAACGATGCCCCAGCCGATGGTCAAGGCGCCTTGGGCCTCGCCAGCCACGACGTATCTCCCGTCGGCCTGGCGTTTGACGCTGACGGCCTCGTCGTGGCCGTAACCGAAGCTCGTCTGGACGATCCCGTTCGCCTCAAAGGTCGAATCGAGCGAGCCGTCGGAGTTGTGGCGCATGATGAAGAAGTCAAGGTCCGGGCTGGTCGTGCCGTTCATCATGGCTCCGGCGCTGACGAGCTTCTCGTCCGGGTCGACGAGGACGGCGTATTGAGCCGCGCGCCCGTTGAACATCTCCACGCGCAGCAGACCGGAGGAGCCGAAACCGGGGTCGATGGTTCCGGATCCACCGGTGATCGTGACCGTAGCATCGGAGGTGGTCAGCGCCGAATCGGTGACTCGCACCGTCGCCGCCCCAGCCGTCGCTGGTGCGGTATAGAGCCCGCTTGCGGGGTTGATGCTGCCGCCTCCGGCAGCAACCGAGAAGGTGTAGGAGCCCGTTCCCCCGGACGCCGAGAAAGCGCACGTGTCGTTGATGACCACCGCGCAGGATGCAGGGGAGATGACCAGGGGCCGCGCCGCGATGACCGCCGTCTTTGCGCTGGTGGCCGGCGTGCTTCCGCCGGTGTTGCTTGCGGTGATTACCACACGCAGCGTGCTGCCGATGTCCGCATAGCTGAGCAGATAGCTCGTCCCGGTGGCACCCGCGATATTGGAGCATCCGGCGCCCGAGGAATCGCAGCGCAGCCACTGGTAGGCGTAGCTGAGGGGAGCAGTCCCCGACCAGCTCCCGGACACGGCGGTCAGCGTCTGCCCATCCACCGCCGAGCCGCTGATCGTCGGAAGCGTGAGGTTGGCGGGCGCCGCGGCGGCGACCGCGGCGGTGGCCGCGCTCTGCACGTTGGCATTGCCGCCTGCGTTGGTCGCAGTCACTCGGACGCGCAGGGCGTGGCCCACATCGGTGGCGGAAAGCAGGAGGCTGGTGCCGGTGGCCGCCGCGATGTTGGAGCATCCGGCGCCCGAGGAATCGCAGCGCAGCCACTGGTAGGCGTAGCTGAGGGGAGCAGTCCCCGACCAGCTCCCGGACGCGGCGGTCAGCGTCTGCCCATCCACCGCCGAGCC
>JACRCT010000187.1 GCA_016218885.1 Deltaproteobacteria bacterium
GCAGGTCGAGTCGATCGAGACTCGGACAGCGGTCGGACCCGGCGCCATCCGACCATGCTCTCCAGCGCCGCCGGGTTGGACCGGGAGCGCGATCCACCGGACCCCGGCCGAGGAACCTCTGGCCAGCGCGCCTGCTCCGTCCGACTCGGAACGAGGGCGGCACCAGGCTCCACCGACCTGCTCCGGCGCTGCGCTTCCAGAGGCCCGACGTGACCATGATGGCCAACGGCATGCTCGCCGGGATGGTGGCCATCACCGCGCCGTGCGCCTTCGTCAGCGCCCCCGCCGCGGTGCTGATCGGGGCGATCGCCGGCGTGCTGGTCGTGGTGGCCTCGCTGATCGTCGAGCACCGCCTGAAGATCGACGACCCGGTTCGGTCGAGTACGGCGCCGGCCAAGGTGGCATCGCCCAGGTACCTGCCCCAGGCGGAGAGCTTGATGTTGGAGGTGATCGCGGTGCTGGCCTCGCTGAGGGCGATGGTGGAGACCCAGGAGACGAAGCGAGCCCCTTCGCGCGGACGGAACCGGTGAAGCTCCGCGAACGCGCGCACGAAGGCTTCCTGGACGACGCCCTCGGCCTCGCCCTCGTCGCGCACTAGCGCGAGTTCCCGGGATTCAGCATCGTTCTCGTCGTTCTGTAGAGGAGAACAGCCTCATGGCTGCGTGGCACCTAACTCCGCTGCCCCCTGCTTCACTCGGGAGGCCTAGCCCGGCCGATGTCGCCCCCGAGCGTCGCAGGTTGGGCCCCACAGCCGAGCACGCCCTCGCCCGCTTCTCAGAGGGAAATCCGGCCGAATCGGCCTCGAAAGCCGGGAACTCACGCTAGGGAGCGCCTATGTCCACGCCGGAGCATTCGGCCCTGGCCCGCGACGTCGAGCGACTCCCTCCGGCAGACGCCGGCCGCCTTTCTCGGGCTATTCGGGGTCACGCTGGGGCGTAGGTGCTGTTGCCGCACAACTGCCACCGCCACCGAGGCTTGAAACCCCGGACGAGCGAGCGGCGGTGGGCGCTCGGTGGCGGGTTGGTCGGCGATGGCGAGGAGTACGGCTAGAGGGCAGGCGCGGAGGTCGCGTAGGAAGTACACGGCTGCGGAGCATGATGCAGCGGTTGCCGATGTGCAGCGGTTGGGCCTGACGGGTGCCGCCAAGAAGCATGGCATGCCGGTCAGCACGCTGTGCATCTGGGCCAAGGCGCAACGGGCCTGTGGGGTGGCGACCGGGGCCTCTCGGGCCGACGGCGTGCGCGAGCAAGCGAAGGCACCCTTGGTGCTGAAGAAGCGGCCGGCGAAGCGGTACACGCCGAGCCAGCGCGCGCAAATCCTCGAGGACGCAGCGAAGGAGGGGCCGACGACGGCCGCGGGGAAGCACGGCTGCAGCCGGTTCGCGATTTACGACTGGAGCGGGAAGGTAGCGCGGGCGGCGGCGGGCACGGGCGTGTCGCCGACGAGCGGTCCGGCTCCGATGGAGATCGAGGCACAGCGGGACCAGGAGATCCTCGGGGAGTGGAAGAAGCACCCTGGGCTGGGGCCGAGCCAGGTCCGCAACCAGCTGCGGGCGAGGTGTGTGAAGGTCTCGGTGAACACGGTTCGCCGCGTCATGCAGGACGCGGGCTATCGGCCACCCAAGGTCCAGCGGCAGCCGCACGACCAGCGCTACGAAGCCGTGCGCCCGAATCACATCTGGCACCTGGACTTCGTGCATCGCCACATTCACCGAGCGACGACCTTCACCCTCATCCTCATCGACGATCATTCGCGCTACGTGGTCGGCCACGGCGTCGACGAGGTGGAACGCGCCGACATGGTGATCGAGACCTTCGAGGAAGCGGTGCGCCGTCACGGCAAGCCGGAGATGGTGATGCACGACAAGGGCGGCGCCTTCTGGTCCTGGCGCGGCATCTCGCGCTTCACCGCGCTCCTGACCGAGCTGGGCGTCGACCAGATCGTCGCCGAGTACAAGGAGTGGAACGGGAAGGTAGAGGTCTTCAACGCCAACCTGCACAAGGAGCTCTTCGACGTGCAGCGCTTCGTGGACGTCGGGGAGATGAGGCGGCGGCTGGCGGCGCACTTGCACTTCTACAACCACGCCCGTACCCACCATGCGCTCGGCGGCCTCTTGGTGCCGGCGGACCGCTACTTCGGCCGCGCCGAGGAGGTACTCGCGCGCATCGAGGCGGGCGAGCCGCGAGATGCGACCGACGCGCTCGAGCTGCGCGACCGATGCCTGGAGCCGTTCAAGGTCGCCAGCCGTAACGGCGTCCCCGAAATCTGGCTGATGGGACAGAGGCTGCTGCCGTCGCCCGCCTGAAATCGATGGAGGTCCTCCGCTGGCTGAGGCATGGGGAAGCTGCCAAGCAAACCTCACGCACCAACCAGCAAAGGACCGATGACAGCCATAGCCGATTCGAGCCCCGCGGTCGCGTCCTCCGTGATCGCGGGGCTTCTGCTTGCCGCCCGCGACCACCAGCACCTGCTCGGCCTACCCGGCGCCGAGGTGGAGCAGATCCTCGAGAAGACCGTAGCCGCGCGCAGCAGCGCGTACGAGGCCAAGGCCAAACTCCTCGGGCTGCTTCCCACGCTCGTGCGGCCCGTCGGCCGACCACCCGCGGTGAGAGCCGCGCCGGCCCCCGCGGCCGATGCGCTATGCCACGAGGTCCTGCGCTTCGTGATGGACCACCCGGGCTGCATCCATGGTGGACCTGATCGGCGCCACTACTCCGATTCCTTCCGCCGACTCGTCCTCGACCTGCGAGAGAAGCATCCCGCGCTCGGCGTCGAGGAACTGGCCCACGCCGTCGAAGTGCCGGTCGACACCTTGCGCGACTGGCTGCGCGCGCCCGCTCCACCGGAGACCGAGGCGTCGTCCAAGACCGATCCCACCTCCTGGGGCACCGGCAACCTCCACGTCCAGGCCATCCTCGCGGAGTGGGACCTGTGGGAGGGCAAGTTTCTGCCCTTCTGCGAGCACGTCGCCGAGCACCTGCGCGTGCCCTACAAGCGCACGGCCATGGCCGCCATCCTCGAGGCCCACGGCGTCCGTTTGCGAAAGAAGCGAGACGGTCGCTCGCCCGACGAGACCGCGCTGCGCGATGCCTTCCAGACCTTCTTCCCTGGCGCGCAGTGGGTCGCCGACGGCACCAAGGTCGTCGTCCGGTTCTTCGACCAGGCCTTTGCCTTCAACGTCGAACTCAACGTCGACGCGCACACCGGAGCTTTCGTCGGCGCCTCGATCCGCGACGAGGAGGATAGCGCCGCGCTGCTCCAATCCCTGGAGGACGGCAAGGTCACCACCGGCGCACCACCCCTGGCAGAGCTGGTGGACAACCGACCATCCAATCTCACGCCCGAGGTCCGCGATGCCCTCGCCGCCGAGGGCACTCTGCTCATCCCGGCGACGCAGGGGCGGCCCCAGAACAAGGGCCATGTCGAGGGCGCCTTCGGGCTCTTCCGTCAGATGGCGCCGCCCATCGCCCTCAACGGCGAGACCGAGCGCGAGGCTGCCCGCGAGCTACTCCGCCTGGTGGTCACCACCTGGGCTCGCACGCTCAATCACCGCCCGCGCACTGACCGGCGTGGCAAGAGCCGCGTGGATCTCTACTTCGACACGCCCACGCCCGAGCAGATCGCTGACGCGCGCGCTGAACTCCAGGAGCGCCTACGTCGCCAGGAGGCCGCCCGTCGCACCCAGCAGGCACGCCAGGATCCCGTCGTGCGCCAGACCATCGCCGCCGCTTTCACCCGGCTCGGCATTGCTGATCCCGATGGTCATGTCCTCGATGCCGTCGCCGGCCATCCGCTCTCCCCCGTGGTCGACGGCATCGCCATCTGCGAGGGCAGACGCGCCGCGGGCTCTCTGCCTCGCGACCTCGACACTCCAGGCAGGTACTTGCTCGGCATCGTGCGCAACGTCGCCCAGCAGCGGGAGGGCGAGCTGATCTCCGATGCGATGCTACGCGCCCGGCTCGAGGCCCAGGACGCACTGCTCGCACCTCTCGTCCAACTCCGTCATCGCATCGAGCAGCCGGGCGCTGCCGCTCCGCAAACCCTCGCATCCTTCGTCGACAATGCGCTCGACACCGAGCGCACCATCGACCGCCTCTTCTGGCTCTCCTCGGCCGGCGACCTCATCCGCC
>JACRCT010000201.1 GCA_016218885.1 Deltaproteobacteria bacterium
GCCGGTTGACGCCTCGCTCTTGACGAGCCGGCGCTGCACTCCCTGAAGCTGTCGCCCAAGCGCCGCCGAGAAGATCTCGAGAGAGGTGCCTGGGTGATGGCGGCCACGGCGCGCATCCGGTTGATTCGCAGAGCCGTCCGCGCCCCTCGCGACGCGCCTCTGGTTCTTCTTGAAGTGACTCCCAGCAGCCAAGAGCGTGCCTGCCCGCGGAGATGCCGGGAGCCCGCCGCCGCGTTCGCGCGAGACCAACCTGCCCGACGTTGGGCAGCTTCGGGCAGAAATCCCGTTACGGATGACGACCTGCTCCTTGTGGGCAAGCAGAAGTCAGTGCGCCGGCCGATAGAGGATGCCCTCGACGCGGCTCTCGCCCTCGCCCTCGACGACGGAGCACTGCGGCAACGACTCCTGCAGCCGCCACTCGGTATAGAGGTCGGTCATCAGGTGGTAGCCGGTGCAGAGGAAGACCGCGTAGCCGTGCTCGGTCGTCACCCACGCGCCAGGAGCAGAGACCCAGCCCCAGGACTCGGCCTTGCGCCGATCCGCCACCGGGGCGATGTCGGTGCGGCACTCCAACCTCGTGCCCGGGCGATCGGAGCGCGAGACCTGGATTACCTGGATGCTCGAGGCGAACCGGACTCCGCGTTGCTGGGCCTGCTGCAGGAAGACGCGGACGCCCTCGGTGCTGCTCTTGGCCGCGAGGGCGAGCGTCCCCGGCCGTGCCTCCAGGCCTTCGAGCCCCGGGTCATCTGCCGGAACGACCCGGAGCCCCTCGGCCTTCGGATCCTCGAAGCCTTCCGGCGGCCGATGGGCGCAGCAGGCAAGCAGGAGGAAGACCGCGAATGCGAGCCTCGGCGAGTGCCCAGGGCTGACCGGACGTCGGGTCGTACTCACACGGGCTCCTTCGGTGCGGCGAAGAATGGGCACGACTCTTGAGCTGCTCGCCTAAGGTCTTCGATGTCGGTCGCCAGCCGGGTTGTGGACCTCTAACTCTCGGGCCAAGTGCAGCATGAAGTAGCGCTGGCGTGGTGGGTCCGTCAACGGAACGGTGGCGGTAGAAGTCCGCAACCCAAGGCTCGCGCTGGCGGGGTGGCACGGTGTGGGTAACCGGGAACTGGAGCACGTCCCGCCGCACTTGCAGGCCAGAACGTCGCATACCCGGGCTTCAACGGCGCGCTTGCCGCACCCCTGGATGCTGCCCAGCCCTCTGGCCTCCCCCTGTGCATGTGGATGTGCCGCCCTCCGGCCTCGCTGGCGATGGACCCGAGGTACTCGCAAGGGCCGACACCCGGGGCTGGTACGGGGGAGAAGCCCCGACCTTCTCCTCGCAGTCCTTGCCGCCCTCGACGAAGTCGCTGGTCCCCAGGGCCTCGGAGAGCGCCCGTCCGCCCGCCGGGCTAACCTTGCGCTCCTGAGTTGTTGCTGATCAGCAGGAGCGCACCGTGACCGCGACTGGGCTCGAACTCTTTCATGCGCCGACCCGCGCCTGGTTCGGGGCCACCTTCCCCGGGCCGACGCGCCCCCAGCAGCTCGGTTGGCCGGCGATGGCGCGCGGTGACTCCACGCTCCTGCTCGCCCCCACGGGCACGGGCAAGACGCTCGCCGCCTTCCTGGGTGCCCTCGACCAGCTGATGTTCGAGCCCGTCCCTCCCAAGCGGGAGCGCTGCCGAGTCCTCTACGTCTCGCCCCTCAAGGCCCTGGCGGTCGACATCGAGCGCAATCTGCGCTCGCCGCTTCTGGGCATCGCCCGCGCCGCCGAAGCCCAGGGGCTCGCCTGCCACACTGCAGTCGTTGCGGTCCGCACCGGCGACACTCCCCCGAACGAGCGGGCCCGCTTCCAGCGCTCGCCTGCCGACATCCTGGTCACTACGCCCGAGTCGCTCTACCTCCTGCTCACCTCGCGCGCCCGCGAGGTGCTGGCCTCGGTGCGCACCGTCATCCTCGACGAGATTCATGCCCTGGTCCCCACCAAGCGCGGCTCGCACCTCTCTCTCTCGATGGAGCGGCTCGAGGACCTCTGCGGCCGGCGGCTGCAGCGCATCGGCCTCTCCGCCACCCAGCGACCCCTCGAGGAGGTCGCTCGCTTCCTGGGCGGCGCAGACTCGGCTCCTGCCCCGCGAACCCGGCTCAGGTCCGTCCCGGGAGGCTCGGTCGCCCGCCCTGGCGACGACGTGCATGCCGAGTTCAGCCAACCGGTGGGGCGCATCCGCTATCGCCCGGTCACGGTCGTCGATGCCGGCAGCCGCAAGGCGCTGGAGCTGCGCATCGAGGTGCCGGTGGAGGACATGGCCCGGCTCGGCGAGCCTATTGCCATCCCCTCGGGGAACACGGCGCAGGGCACGGTCCGCAGCTCCATCTGGAGCGCCATCCATCCGCGCCTGCTGGAGCTGGTGAAGGCCCACCGCTCGACCATCCTCTTCGTGAACAGCCGCCGCGTCGCCGAGCGTCTGGCCAACGCTCTCAATGAGCTGGCGGGCGAGACGCTGGTGCAGGCCCATCACGGCTCGGTCGCGCGCCTGCAGCGGCTGGAGATCGAGGACCGCCTCAAGGCCGGTCAGCTGCGCGGGCTCGTCGCCACCAGCTCCCTCGAGCTGGGCATCGACATGGGCGCGGTCGATCTGGTGGTGCAGATCGAGGCTCCTCCGTCGGTCGCCAGCGGCCTGCAGCGCATCGGCCGCGCCGGGCACCAGGTGGACGCGCCCAGCCGCGGCGTCCTCTTTCCCAAGTACCGCGCTGACCTGCTGGCCTGCGCCGCGCTGACCGAGGCCATGCACGCGGGGGACGTCGAGCCCATCCGCTACCCTCGCAACCCGCTCGACGTGCTGGCCCAGCAGCTGGTGGCCCTGGCCTCGATGGAGCCCGTCGACGTGGACGAGGCCTATGCGCTGGTCTGCCGCGCCGCGCCCTTCGTCGAGCTGTCGCGCCGCGCGTTCGAGGGGGTGCTCGACATGCTCGCCGGCCGCTATGCCTCCGACGACTTCGCGGAGCTCAAGCCGCGGCTGACCTGGGACCGTCTCAAGAGCACGCTGCGCGCGCGCGAGGGCGCCAAGCAGGTGGCGATCGTCAATGGCGGCACCATCCCCGATCGCGGGCTGTACGGCGTCTTCATCTCCGGCGCGCCCAAGGGCTCGGCACGCGTGGGCGAGCTGGACGAGGAGATGGTCTTCGAGAGCCGGGTAGGGGAGACCTTCGTGCTCGGCGCCTCGTCCTGGCGCATCGAGGACATCACCCATGACCGGGTCCTGGTCTCTCCGGCGCCCGGTGTGCCGGGAAAGATGCCGTTCTGGCACGGCGACAACATCGGTCGGCCCCTTTCGGTGGGAAGGCGCATCGGCCAGCTCACCCGCGAGCTGGCCTGCGTGCCCAAGCCGGCGGCGCTGGCCCGCCTGACCCGCGCCCACGACCTCGACGAGCTCGCGGCCGAGAACCTGCTGCGCTACCTCGACGACCAGAAGGCGGCGACCGGCGCCATCCCCGATGACCGCACGATCGTGGTCGAGCGCACCCGCGACGAGCTGAGCGATTGGCGCATCTGCGTGCTCTCGCCGTTCGGTGGGCGGGTACACGCGCCCTGGGCGATGGCGGCCACGGCGCGCATCCGTCGCGAGCGCGGGCTCGAGGTGGAGACGATGTGGACCGACGACGGGTTCGTGGTCCGCTTCCCCGACTCCGAGGCGCCGCCCGATCCCGCGCTGCTGCTGCCCGAGCTCGACGAGCTCGAGCCGGACCTGTGGAGCGAGCTTGGCGGGACGGCGCTCTTCGCGGCGCGCTTCCGGGAGAACGCGGCGCGGGCGCTGCTGTTGCCCAAGCGCCGCCCTGGTGGCCGCACCCCGCTGTGGCAGACGCGCAAGCGCGCCGCGGACCTGCTGGCGGTGGCGGCGCGCTTCCCTTCCTTCCCGGTGATCCTCGAGACCTATCGGGAGTGCCTGCGCGACGTCTTCGACGTGCCTGCGCTCCACGAGACGCTGCGGCAGGTGCGCTCGCGCAAGATCAAGGTGGTGACCCGCGACTCGCAGATCCCTTCTCCTTTCGCCTCGGCGATCCTCTTCGGCTTCGTGGCCAACTACCTGTACGAGGGCGACGCTCCGCTCGCCGAGCGCCGTGCGCAGGCGCTGGCGATCGACCACGCGCAGCTACGCGAGCTTCTGGGAGAGGTGGCGTTGCGCGAGCTGCTCGAGCCCGATGCGCTGGAGGCGGTCGGCCGGCAGCTCCAGCGCCTCGAGCCGCACCTGCAGGCCAAGAGCGCCGACTCGCTCCACGATCTGCTGCTGCGATTGGGGGACCTGCCCCGCGAGGAGATCCGTGCCCGCAGCGTGGGGCCGCAGGCAGCGGGCTGGCTCGCGGAGCTGGTGGCGGCGCGGCGGGCGGTGCCGGTGAGCATCGCCGGTGAGGAGCGCTTCGTGGCGGTGGAGGACGCGGGGCGCTATCGCGACGCGCTGGGGGTCGCTCTGCCCAGAGGGCTGCCCGCGGCGCTGCTCGAGCCGGTGGCACAGCCGCACCTGGACCTCGTCCATCGCTACGCGCGGACCCATCCGCCTTTCTCCGCCGAGGAGCTGGCCCGTCGCTGGGGAGTGGGCCGCCTGACCGCGGTGGCGCTCCTGGAGCGTGCGGTCGCCGCAGGACGGCTGTTGGAGGGCGCCTTTCGTCCGGGCGGGTCGGGCCAGGAATGGTGCGACAGCGAGGTGCTGAAGCAGATCCGGCGCCGCTCGCTGGCCCATCTGCGCCACCAGGTGGAGCCGGTGGAGCCGCGGGTGCTGTCGCGGATGCTGCTGCACTGGCAGGGAGTGGCCAAGCGCCGCAAGGGCATGGACGCGCTGCTGGACACCGTGGAGCAGCTGCAGGGGGCGGCGCTGCCCGCCTCCGAGTTCGAGCGCGAGGTCCTCGCTGCGCGCGTGGAGGGCTACAGCCCGCTGGATCTCGATGCCCTGGCGGCGGCGGGCGAGGTGGTGTGGGTGGGTGTCGAGCCACTGGGCGAGCGCGACGGCCGCGTTGCGCTCTACCTGACTGACGATCTGCCTCGCCTATGGCGCCGCCCGCCGAACGCCGAGGCGGGGTTGAGCGAGCGCGAGGAGCACCTCGTCGGCCTGCTGCGCGAGCGCGGCGCGAGCTTCTTCGGCGAGCTGCACCTGGCGGCGGGTGGCGGCTATCCCGGCCAGACGCTGGAAGCCCTGTGGGATCTGGTCTTCAAGGGGCTGGTGACCAACGACCTGTTCCTGCCGCTGCGGGCGTTCACCCGTCCCAGGCAGGCGCGCGGGCGCAGGGCGCTTCCCGTGTCGGGCTCGTTCCGCTCGCGCCGGGAAGCTCCGCCCTCGGCCGAGGGGCGCTGGACGCTGGTAGAGTCGCGTGCCGGGTCCCAGGCCGTGGCGGCGACCGACACCGCGTTCGGGACCGCCCTCGTCCAGCAGCTGCTCGCGCGCTACGGGCTGGTGACCCGCGAGGTGCCTCTCTCCGAGTCGGTGACCGGCGGCTTCAGCGCCATCTACGACGTCTTCAAGGGAATGGAGGAGAGCGGGCGGCTGCGGCGCGGCTTCTTCGTGAGCGACGTGGGCGCGGTGCAGTTCGCCGTGCCGCCGGTGGTGGACCTGCTGCGCTCGCTGCGTGAGGACCCGGAGAAGCCCGAGATCGTGAGGCTTGCTGCGACCGACCCCGCCAATGCCTGGGGCGCGCTGCTGAGATGGCCGGCGATCGACGGCGAGGTTTCGCGGGGACCGGCGCGCGCGGTGGGGGCGCAGGTCATCCTCGTGAACGGAGCGCTGGGGGCCTACGTCGGGCGCGGCGGCAGGCAGATCTTCACCTGGCTCCCGCCCGAGGAGCCGGAGCGGGCGAAGGCGGCGCGGGCCGTGGCCGAGCAGCTGGGACAGGTAGCGGCGCGGTCGCGAAGCGGCTTCGAGCTCGAGGAGATCAATGGGGCTCCTGCGCGCTCGCACCCGCTGGCGCCGTTCCTGGTGGCGGCGGGCTTCGGCGCGGGCCCGCGTAGCTTCTACTGGCTGCGTCGGCCCTTCGTGCCGGAGATCGTGGCGCCGGCAGCGGCAACGGCCTCCAGCGAGGACGAGGCTCCCGAGGAGCGGCCCCTGCACTGATTGAGGTGCTGGCTAGGCTGATCGCTGGTGGACCGGCACCATCTGCCGCCGGTCTGCCCTTTGGAGGAACCTCACTGCTGTGCTACATGCCCCGGACGGTCATGTGCAGCTCGCTGAATCCGCCCACTGCGGGCCGCACTACCGCCAGCTTGGATAGACGCCAAGCAATCACTTGCCGAGGAGCGAAAGGATGGCTTCCAGGTCGAGAAGGCAGTCCAGCTGGGATGAGGCCGATTTCGAGTACAGCCAGCTCCAGGCCGAGCTCCTGGTGTTCCCCGAGATGCGCGCTGTCGATCTCGTCGAAGGGCTCGAGGACCTCGCGCGCCGACACCCCGACTTCTACCCGGCAGCGCTCGAGCTGGGGATGCGCCAGCTGTACGCCGGAACGTTCGACCCCGGAGAGGACAACCTCCGGCGGGGCCTCGAGCTGTTCCTGCGCTGCAAGCATAAGCGGACGCCCAAGGAGGAGATTGAGGACGCCGAGAACGTGGCCCTCAACCTCCATGACATGATGCGCTTCGATCTCACGGTGCCGTTCCTGCGGAAGATGGTGGAGCGGCACCCCCGCGCCAACGGGCTCTGGAACCTGCTGGGGAACGCCCTAGCGATGCTGGGAGACCACGAGGGTGCCTGGGAGGCCTCGGGGACGGCGGTCAAGCTCGCGCCGAGGGACGGGTCGCGCTGGACCGATCGGGCGCTGATCGCGCTGATGGCCGGGCGACTCGATGACGCCGAGAAGGCGCTCTCCCGAGCCCTGGCCTTGGGCGAAGACGAGTCCGACGGCATCGTGGCCGCCCACCGTAGGGTTCTCGCCTATCTGCGTAGCCACATCGGCCTCAGCTATCTCGACTACCTGCTTCGCCCCCATGACGACGAGGCGCTCGAGCTACTGGAGGACGACGAGAGGGATCTCGACGAGGAGAACGCCGTCTGGAACGAGGCCCGCCTTCTCGCGATGGGCCTCGAGCGGCTTCGCTCGGGGAAGATCGAGACGTTCACGGCCAGGGCGCGAGCGCTGAGACTCTTCTACAAGTCCGTGGGACGGGGCGTGCTCAGCGATTACACGCCGCTCTGGGAGGATCTGGAGGAGGTGCGGGACCTCGAGGAGATCCTCAACACCTTCGTGATTCGCCACACCGATGGCGCTGAGGCGCTCGAGGACGTCTGTGGGGCGCTTCTCGACCTGCATTCGTTCCTGGCGAGCCACGGCCTCGTCGATGCGAGGGCCCTGAAGAAGCTCCGCGGGAGGCTCGAGACCCTCAGGCCTCAAGTCGCCGAGCGGGCGCGGCGCTATCGCGAGAGCCTCGAGCGTGATTCCAGCCCCGAGCGACGTGAGGCGCTCGTCAGGAAGTTCTTCCGAAACAAGCACCGCATCGCCTTTTTCTGATCGTCCCGAGCGCCGACGACTCGCGCTCGACCCGGGAATGGACTGACCTCCTTGCGCCAGGTGTCGAGGCGTGGCCGCCACGTTGCCTGCAGTGCGCCCAAGTCGTAGCGTTCGTTGCCCGGGCCCTTCAGGACGAGGAGCAGGTACGCGCTCAATTCGAGCGGCACGGCCTGCTGGAGCGATTCCATGAAATCAAGCGCGCCCTCGACCGAGCTTGACCTCGACAAAGGTATCTGCACGTCGCCGAAGGATGTCGAGGCGCTTCGCCGCCTCTCGTCCAAGCCGTCGATGAGCTGGGAGAGCTACCTCGAGCTCCTCCAGTCTCTGCCGGTCTCTCTCGAAAGGCTCCGCGAGCGCCGGGGCCCGCGGGGCGAGCCCTTCGCGCTCTGACGGTTGCTCCCGGTACTCACCCTCACGTTCCGAGGTTATTCCAGGTTCGACCTGCCTATTTGGAGCCTGGCGCGGCGCGCCCTCCGCTTGCGGGCGCGGGGCGGCCTGCGATCTGGATGGCTCCTGCGCACCTTCAGCCATTGGGGGGCGTGAACATGATTGCCAGCCTCATGGACGTCCGGCCTGGGAGTCCCTACCCGTTGGGCGCTTGGTGGGACGGTCAGGGAGTCGGCTTCGCGGTCTTCTCCTCAGTGGCGACCCGGGTGGAGGTGTGCCTGTTCGATCCCGCGGACCCCTCGCGAGAGGTCTCCCGCTTCGACCTCCCGGAGGTCACCGGCGACACGTGGCACGGCTACGTGCCGGGGCTCAGCCCTGGCACGCTCTATGGCCTGCGCGTTCATGGGCCCTTTGAGCCACGAGAGGGGCAGCGATGCAACCCGGCCA
>JACRCT010000202.1 GCA_016218885.1 Deltaproteobacteria bacterium
TGTGGGGAAGCTCCATGCCGGCGAAGTGCCGGTCGATGGCCTCGCAGATCGCCTTGGTCTCGACGAGGCCGTGAGGGCAGACCGCGGCGCCCTGGCAGCCGGTCACCGTCCTCACGCGCGGCCCGCAGGCGCCCAGCTCCAGGCCGGCCGCGGCGAGCTCGCCCCTCACCGCCTCGATGTGCTCGAGCGGGACGAAGGGTATCTCGATGCCCTGGCGAGAGGTGAGGTGCACCGAGCCATTGCCGTGCCGCTGGGCGATGTCGGCGATGGCGCGGAGCCGGGAGGCGTCGAGGTCGCCAGCGACGAGGCGCAGGCGCAGCGAGAAGAGCCCCGGCGTGACCTGGGGCATGAGGCCGCCGCGCTTGAGAGCCGCATGGTCGATCAGTGGGTCCGCTGCCATGTCGTCCTCCCCATGAGCTCGTCCGCGGTCCAGGTCTCGCTCTCGGCGAGGGCGTCGCGCACCCGCGCGGCCGTGGCCGGGCTGGTGCCGCCGGTGGACACGGCGAGCGAGAGCGCGCCACGCCGAGCGACGGCGGGCATGGTGAACGTGCACGCCGCGGGGTCGTCGCAGGCGTTGACGAGCACCTTCTGCTTCGTCGCGGCCTTGGCGACTGCGCGGTTGGTCGCCCGGTCGGACGTGGCGGCGAAGACCACGGAGGCGTCGCGCAAGTCGCTCAAGCGGAAGCAGCGGCGTCTCCAGGCCAGGGAGCGGCTCGCGGCCAGGCCGCGGACGATCGCGCTCGCCTCGGGCGCGACGACGGTGACGCGGGCGCCGGCTTCCAGGAGCGCGACGATGCGCCGCGTGGCGACCTCTCCCGCCCCCACCACCAGGGCGCGCCGTCCTTCGAGCTGCAGGCAGACCGGGAAGTCCCTGAGCGCAGGATGACGTCGTCTCATGGTCCGGCCTCCCCGGTGCGCGGCCGCGTCCCCGGCTCGGAGCCGCCGAGCACCGCGCTCGCGCCGCCCTGGGCGCTGCGGGAGAGGTGGAGGTCGAGATGGTGCTGGAACGCGAAGCGCATGAGGGCCTCGGTGTGGTGCAGCCCACGCATGAGGACCTGCACTCGCTCGCCCTGCTGCAGCCTGGAGACGAAGGCGGAGGAGGCCCGGAACTCCACGGCGTCGGCGGCGGTCGTGAGGTCGACCACATTGCCGTGGGGCCCGGCGCGCAGCCGCATCTCGAGCGAGACCACGTGCCCGGCCGAGCCGGCCTGGGTCCGCGCTTCGCGGACGATCCCTCCGCCGGCGACGAAGCCGCCGTCCACGACGACGAAGCGCCCGAGCAGCGGGTTGCTCTCGAAGGGCTCGGCGGCGATGGGGCGGCGCAGCTCGAAGAGCACGGTCGCCGCCTCCGGCGCCTCTACCTTGCTGGCGGAGCGCTCGAGGACCTCCAGCGTGGAGCAGTCGATGCGCTCCTCGATGGCGGTCACCCGCGCCTCGACCTCGGCCGTGCCCAGCTTGAGCAGGTACTGGCCGCCCAAGGCCAGCGGGCGCTGGCCGAGCCAGAAGAGGCTTGCCCTGAGCTCGGCTGCAGCGATGGCCGGCTCGCCGGTGCCGACGACCTCGCCTCGCTCGACGAAGAGCTCATCGGCAAAGGTCAGACCGACTGCCTCCCCGCAGCGGGCACGCTCTACTCCCTCGGCGCCCTCGGAGCCGAAGCGCTCGATCGTCGCCACGCGGCTGCGCTTGCCCGAGGGCGCGAGCACCACCGAGTCCCCGCGGCGCAGCGTGCCGGTCTCGACACGGCCGACGTAGATGCGCTTGCCCGGCAACGCGTAGACGTCCTGGACGGGGAAGCGCAGGGGCAGCCCTTCGGGGGCAGGCTTGGGCTCGAAGCGGTCGAGGGCCTCGAGGATGGTCGGCCCCGGGTACCAGGGCATGCGTCGCGAGCGCTGGGCGATGTTGTCGCCCTCGCGCGCCGAGCAGGGCACGACGAAGGAGGGCGTGAGCTTGAGGGAGCCCAGCAGCGCGCGGACCTCGGCCTCGACCTGCTCGAACGCCTCCTGCCGCCAGCCGACGAGGTCGAGCTTGTTGACGGCGACGACGACCTGCTCGAGGCCCAGCAGCGAGAGGAGGTAGGCGTGTCGGCGGGTCTGCTCCCGGACCCCTTCCGCGCCGTCGACGAGCAGCACGGCGGCGTCGGCGGCCGCCGCGCCCGTCACCATGTTCTTGAGGAACTCCTTGTGGCCCGGGGCGTCGATGATGACGTACGGCCGCCGCGCGCTCTTGAAGAAGCTCTGGGCGGTGTCGATGGTGACGTTCTGGACCCGCTCCTCCTCCAGGGCGTCGGTGAGGAAGGCGAACTCGAAGGGCCGGCCCTGCTTCTCGCAGGTGAGCCTGATCTCGCGGTAGCGCTCCTCGGCGAGCGAGCCCGTGTCGTAGAAGAGCCGGCCGATGAGCGTCGACTTGCCATGGTCGACGTGGCCGGTGATCACGATTCTCAGCAGCTGTGACGACACACTTTCCTCCTCGCGGCAGATGCAAGCCTCTTCCGCCATGGCGCCGCGAGGCGCCGCGCTGGTGGGTCTGATGGGGGCCTCGGCTACATGTACCCGAGCGCGCGCAGCTTCTGCATCGAGTAGGCCTGCTCGTGGTCCTGGGCGCGTCCGGCGCGCTCAGGGGTCCGGGTGACGCGCAGCTCGGCGACGATGTCCTCGACGGTGGCCGCGTCGGATTCGAGAGGGCTGTTGCAGGGCACGCAGCCCAGGCTGCGGAAGCGTTTGCCTTCGCGTGCGAGGTAGAGGGGACAGACGGGGATCTGCTCGCGCTGCACGTACTGCCAGATGTCGAGCTCGGTCCAATGCAGCAGCGGGTGGATCCGCAGGTGCGTCTCGGGGCCGAAGTCGGTGTTGTACTGCTCCCAGAACTCGGGGGGCTGGTCCTTGTAGTTCCACTCGAAGCTCTTGTCCCGCGGCGAGAAGTAGCGCTCCTTGGCGCGCGAGCCCTCCTCGTCGCGGCGGATGCCGAGGATCACGCCCTTGTATCCGCGGGTCTCCAGCAGGCTCTGCAGCGCGCGGGTCTTCAGCGCGGTGCAGCACTCGAAGCGGCCCTGCTGGGGGCTCATCCCCGCGGCGAGCGCCTCCTCGTTGCGTCCGACGATCAGCTCGACGCCCCACTCCCTGGCCACGGCGTCGCGGTAGCGGATCATCTCCGGGTGCTTGTAGCTGGTGTCGATGTGCACCAGCGGGAAGGGGATGCGCCCGAAGAACGCCCGGCGCGCGAGCCAGAGCAGCGTGGTCGAGTCCTTGCCGATGGACCAGAGCATCGCGAGGCTCGGGAGCTTGCGCCGGGCTTCGCGTAGAAGGTAGATGCTGCGGTTCTCAAGGTCGTCGAGATGGTCCATGGATGGCTCTAGCTCCTGGGCTGCGGCTCGCTGCTTCCGACCGGGCACACGTGCAGCCCGCACTCCTTGTGCTCGGGCGACTCCCACCACCAGCGCCCCGCGCGCGGATGCTCGCCGGACGGGACCGCGCGCGTGCAGGGCGCGCAGCCGATCGAGGGGTAGCCCTTGTCGTGCAAGGCGCTGTAGGGGAGAGCCCGCTCGCGGATGCGCGCCCACACCTGGGCTGCCGACCAGGCGGCGAGCGGGTTGAGCTTGACGAGGCCACCGTGAGCCTCGTCGACCTCGACGATGTCGAGGCTCGCGCGGGTGACGCTCTGCTCCCGGCGAAGCCCCGTCACCCAGGCCGCGAGGCCCTGGAGCGCGCGCCCCAGAGGCTCGACCTTGCGGATAGCGCAGCAGGCGTGGCGATCCGCAAGGCTCCAGCGGAAGGAGAAGGGCCCTTTCTCGTTCGCGAGCCGCTCCACCGCTTCGCGCTGAGGGAAGAACCAGCGGACCGTCACTCCGCGGCGGCGCCACTCTTCGGCGACCAGGTAGGTCTCCTCGGGGAGGCGCCCGGTGTCGATGGCGAAGACGGTCAAGCCGGGTGCGCTCGCCGCGTCGATGAGGACGCTGTCCTCCACGCTGAAGCTCGCCGCGAGCCCGAGCGCCGGCGCGAACCGCTGCGCGGCCCACGACAGGACGCCTTCGGGGGAAGCTCCTTGGAGCTGCCGGCGGACGTGCGCGATCTCGTTGGCAATGGGTGAGAGCATGTCTATCGGAAAGGTAGGAATATGGGCAAAAGAGAAGGGGGCCGTGAGGCCGCCTGAAGCTCAAATCACGAAGTTGGAAGCGACCTCTTTGCGGCTTCGGTCCACCAGGTCCTGGAACGTGACGCCGTCATAGACGTTGGCGAGGGCCCTTTCGGCTTCCTTCCAGATGGGCCAGAAGACGCACTCGGCGCGGGACTGCCCGCAGCCGCGGTGACCCTCGACACAGGTTGCCGGGGTGAGCGGCCCCTCGATGAAGCGGATGATGTCTCCGACTGAAAGGCGCTCTGCGGGGCGAGCGAGCAGATAGCCCCCTTCGTTGCCGCGCCGTGACTCGACGAAGCCGGCTTGCCGGAGCTGGTTGAGGATGGCCTCGAGGAACTTCAGCGGGATGCGCTGGCGCTCGGCGATCGTGCCGATCTTCAGGGCCTGACCGTCTCCGGCCCTGGCCAGCTCGTGAACCGCGCGGATGGCGTAGTAGCACTTCTGTGAGATGCCCATAGTCGAGAGGTCCTATAGAGTAGGTAGAGATGAGTACCGCGAGCGTGGTCTGGCTGTCAATTCCCGACCGTTTCTGGCGGCGAGTGGGCCCTCTGGCGCGCACCAAGAGCCCTCGTCACTCATCGAACCGGGCATGGACACGAATGTGCGGGGGGCTACGCTGCGCGGGGGAGGAGCGGGGACCCTGATTGCCGCGACTTGGCTCCCACGCAAGGCTCTCCCGCTCAAAGGCACAGCAGCCGTCCATCTCGACCCGAGGGGAACATGACCATCGACGACACCTTCCACTGCCTGAGACAGTTCTCCATCCCCGGTGGCGGATCAGGGCGCTGCTTCTGTCTGCCTGAGCTCGAGAAGCAGGGGCTGGGCGAGCTGTCCAGAATGCCCGTGAGCCTGCGGGTGGTGCTCGAGTCCCTGGTGCGCAACTGTGACGGCCGCCGCGTGCGTGAGCAGGACGTGAAGGCCCTGGCCGCCTGGCGGCCTGTGGCGCCGCGCACCGCCGAGGTGCCTTTCGTGGTCGCCCGCATCCTGTTGCAGGACTTCACCGGCGTCCCGCTGCTGGTGGACCTCGCGGCCATGCGCTCGGCGGTCCAGCGCGCCGGCAAGGACCCGCGCCTGGTCGAGCCGCTGGTGCCGGTCGACCTCGTGGTCGATCACTCGGTGCAGGTGGACTACTCCGGCAGCGCCGACGCCCTCCAGCTGAATCTGGAGAAGGAGTTCGAGCGCAACCGCGCGCGCTACGAGTTCCTCAAGTGGGGCACCCAGGCCTTCGAGAAGCTGAAGATCGTCCCGCCCGGCTTCGGCATCTGCCACCATGTCAACCTCGAGCAGCTCGCCCCAGGCGTCATCGAGGGCGAGGGCGGGCTCTGGTACCCCGACTCGCTGGTGGGCACCGACTCGCACACCACGATGATCAACGGCCTGGGCGTGGTCGGTTGGGGTGTGGGGGGCATCGAGGCCGAGGCGGGGATGCTCGGCCAGCCGGTCTACTTCCTGATGCCCGACGTGGTCGGCGTCCACCTACAGGGCGCGCTCAAGGAGGGCGTGACCGCGACCGATCTCGTGCTGCGAGTGACCGAGCTTCTGCGGCAGACCAAGGTGGTCGGCAAGTTCGTGGAGTTCTTCGGCGAGGGCGCGGCGAGCCTGGGCGTCCCCGACCGCGCGACCCTCTCCAACATGGCGCCGGAGTACGGCGCGACGATGGGCTTCTTCCCGCCCGACGAGGCGACCTGCCGCTACCTGGAGATGACCGGTCGACCGAAGGAGAGGATCGAGGCCTTCCGCGCCTACTACACCGCGCAGGGCATGTTCGGCATGCCTGGCGCCGGGCAGCTCGACTACAGCCAGGTCGTGGAGCTCGACCTCTCTTCCATCGCTCCCAGCGTGGCCGGCCCGCGGCGCCCGCAGGACCGCATCGAGCTCTCCCAGGTCCAGCCGCGCTTCCGCGAGACGCTCGCGCGCCCCGACGCCTTAGGCTACGCGCGCGCCGCTCCACGGCGCGTCCTCGTCGACCTCTCGCCGTCGGCGGCGGTGCCGGCGGCCGAGGTGCGCGGCGGCGGGAAGCAGGACCCCGACACCATTCCCAACGGCCGGGCGCAGAACACCAACACCCTCACCGAGACCGAGATGATGAACAACCGGCCCACGCCCGATCGCGTGGCTGGCCCGGGTGCCGGCGGCCGCGACGGAAAGGCCGAGCTCGGCGACGGGGACGTGGTGATCGCCGCCATCACCAGCTGCACCAACACCTCCAATCCGAGCGTGATGCTTGCCGCGGGGCTTGTGGCCAAGAAGGCGGTCGAGCGAGGCCTGAAGGTCCGCCCGACGGTGAAGACCTCGCTGGCGCCCGGGTCGCGGGTGGTCACCGACTACCTGGCGAAGACGGGCCTGCAGACCTATCTCGACCAGCTCGGCTTCCAGCTCGTCGGCTACGGGTGCACCACCTGCATCGGCAACTCCGGTCCGCTGGCTCAGCCGATCGAGGACGCGATCGGCAAGAACGACCTGGTGGTCGCCAGCGTGCTCTCGGGCAACCGCAACTTCGAGGCGCGCATCCACCAGGCGGTGAAGGCCAACTTCCTGATGAGCCCGCCCCTGGTGGTGGCCTTCGCGCTCGCCGGGCGCGTGGACATCGACTTCGAGCGGGAGCCCGTCGGGAAGGGCCACGATGGCGCCGACGTGTTCCTCAAGGACCTGTGGCCGACCACGCGCGAGGTGGGGGACCTGCTCGCCGCAGCCCGCGACCCCGAGTCCTACCGGCGGCGCTACCAGGACACTGCCGGGCAGAGCCCGCTGTGGGACTCGATCCCCACGGGCGGCGGGCGGGTCTATGCGTGGGAGCCGACGAGCACCTATGTGCGTGAGCCGCCCTACTTCGAGGGGCTGAAGATGCAGCCCGAAAAGGTGCAGGACATCCACGGGGCGCGGCTGCTGGCGCTCTTTGGCGACTCGGTGACCACCGACCACATCAGCCCCGCCGGCTCGATCAAGCCCAGGTCGCCGGCCGGCATCTATCTCCAGTCGCACGGGGTGGCGGTGGCCGACTTCAACAGCTACGGCTCGCGCCGTGGCAACCACGAGGTGATGGAGCGGGGCACCTTCGCCAACGTGCGCATCAAGAACCTCCTGGTGCCGGGGGTGGAGGGCGGGGTGACGAAGTTCCAGCCCACCGGCACCGAGATGAGCCTCTACGACGCCTCGGTCTCCTACCGGTCGCAGCAGGTGCCGCTGATGGTCGTGGCGGGGCAGGAGTACGGAACGGGCAGCTCACGCGACTGGGCGGCCAAGGGCGCGGCGCTGCTGGGGGTGCGGGCGGTGGTGGCCCAGAGCTTCGAGCGCATCCACCGCAGCAACCTGGTGGGGATGGGCGTGCTGCCGGTGCAGCTCAAGGAAGGGACCAGCGCCCGCAGCCTGGGGCTGGACGGCACCGAGCTGCTGGATCTTGAGGGCCTGGAGAGCGGGATCATCCCGCGCAAGGAGGTCTCGCTGGTGATCCACCGCCAGGGGGGCAAGGTCGAGCGGGTGCCGGTGATCCTGCGGATCGATACGCCCATCGAGGTCGACTACTACTCGCATGGTGGAATCCTGCAGTACGTGCTGCGGCAGCTGTTGGCGTAGGCCGTCGCCCGAATGGTCGGTGGTTGCGTCGTCGGCCATGGGACGGACAGGACACATGGGACCATATGGGCCGCGGGCTGTGCGCCGTGGACCGTGGACCGTGGACCGTGGACCGTGGACCGTGGACCGTGGACCGTGGACCGTGGATGGGCCGTAGGCCGTCGGCCGTAGGCCCGAGCGCCAGCGCGAAACCTCGGAGGGCATGGGGTGCTGTCGCGAGCGCCAGCGAGCAGGCGCCGGCCCCGTGAACCACCGAACGAGAAGCCCCCGCTGTGGTCATCTTCTCTTCACCGGGCGCTGCCCGGAGGCAGGCTACTGGCCGTGGGGCCGCGAGATCCGCCCGAGGCTCCACTTGAGTGCGGGGGGCGTCACCATGGTGGTCACGATGACCATGACGACCACCGCGGAGAACGTCGCCTCGCTGATGATGCGCTGGCCGCCCACCGAGAGGCCGAGCCCGATGTTGGCGAAGATGAGCCCCACCTCTCCCCGAGGGATCATGCCCAGGCCGACGGTGAGCCGGTCGACGCCCTTGCCCAGCACCCCCAAGGAGCACGCCTGCTTTCCGAGGATGGCGGCCGCGGTGAGGGCGCCGGCCAGGCCGAGCACTCCTGGTTGAA
>JACRCT010000198.1 GCA_016218885.1 Deltaproteobacteria bacterium
CGGTCGCCCAGGCCTCGACGCACGCCGCCTCGAGCGAGGCGCTGCTCGCGGTCAAGAACGCCTTCAAGCTGGGCGGCTCGCTGCTGGCCAGCTGGGCAGTGGCGCTGGCGGTGCGCGTCCTGCTGCCGCGACACCTCGGCCCCGAGCTCTTCGGCCAGCTGACCTTCGCCGACGCCTTCGCGACGGTCTTCTTCGTGCCGCTCTCGCTGGGCCTCGAGGTCTACATCCGCAAGGAGGTCGCCCGCCGGCCCGAGCACGCCAGCGACTTCTTCGGCGGCGTGATGGCGCTGCGGGTCGCGATGGCGGCCGTGCTCTTCCTCGCCGTGGCGATCGCCATGGCGGTGACCGACCGGCCCACCGAGGTCCGCACGGTCGTCTACCTCTTCGGAGCGGGCCAGCTCTTCAACTACCTGAACACCAGCCTCGCCGCGCTTCTGCATGCACGGGGCCGCGTGGACGGGCTCTCCATCGTGTCGGTTGTCACCAAGGTCGTTTGGGCGGCGGGCATCCCCATCGCCCTGGCGCTCGGGTTGGGCATCGCCGGGGTGGCCCTCTCCTTCCTCGTCTCGGAGGTCGTGAAGTCGGCGGCGCTCGCGCGTCTGACACGCCAGGTGGTCGATCTCAAGCTGCGCATCGACCCGCGCGCGACCTGGGCCGTGCTTTTGGCGAGCCTGCCGATCTACGTCAACACGCTCGCCCATACCGCCTACGCCAAGATCGACGTCAACGTCCTCGCCTTCACCGTGGACGACCCGGCCGTGGTGGGTTGGTACGGCGCGGCCTCCAGCCTCGCGGGCCTGACGCTGCTGATCACGCCGCTCATCGGCTGGGTCCTCACGCCCTACCTCTCGCGCGAGCTGGGGCGCTCGCCGGCCGCGTTCGACGAGGCCCTGCGCCGGTCGGTCCAGGTCATCCTCGCGTTCGCCATCCCGACTTCCCTGATGATGAGCCTGGGCGCCGACCTGTGGATCCGCCTGATGTTCGGCGCGAGGTTCGACCCCGCTGCGGCTCCGCTGCGCCTCTTGGCGCCGATGTTCGTGCTCACCTACGTCGCGACCCTCGCTGCGCTGTCGCTGGTGCTCCTCGACCGCGGCTGGGTCGTGACGCGCATCTCGCTCGCCGGGATGGTCATCAACCTCGCGCTCAATGTTGTGCTCGCGCCGCTCGGTCGCACGCTCATGGGCGCCACCGGCGCGGCATTGGGCTGCGCCGCGGCGATGGTGCTCACCGAGGCTCTGACGACGGGCCGCATGATGCGCGTCGTCGGCGCGCGGGCGTTCGACCGCCGCAGCGTCCTTGCGATCGCCAAGTCGCTCGTAGCCTGCGCAATTGCCGTAGGCGTCGACCGGCTTGCCGTGGGCCTCGGCCACGCCCGCCTGCTACTCGACGTCGCCGCCTACCTGCTCGTCGTCGTCGCGACCGGCGCCCTCCCGCTTCAAGAGCTCGTCACCTTCAGCCGCGCCGCGTTGCGCCACCGCCATGAACAGACCTAATCGTCTTCTCCTCTGCCTTTCTCTCGTGGTCGCGGGCCTGCACTCGGGCTGCGCATCCGTCGGGGCCTTCATCTGGGTCGACGAGCTCCCGCGGGCCGAGGCCGCCAAGGGATACGTCATCGCGTCGGGCGACTCGCTCAACGTGCGCGTCTGGAACCAGGACGCCATGTCCGCGAAGGTGAAGGTGCGCAGCGACGGGCAGATCACCCTGCCCCTCCTCAACGACGTCGATGCTGCGGGCTACACGCCGGCGGTGCTCGCGGGGCAGCTGCAGACCCGCCTCAAGGATTTCATCAACAACCCGGTCGTCACCGTCGCCCTCGAGGAGACCAGGCCGATAAGCGTCCCGGTCCTCGGCGAGATCGTCAAGCCCGGGCTCGTTCCGGTCGAGCCGGGTACGGGCCTGATCCCCGTCCTCGCCGCCGCCGGCGGGCTCACGGAGTGGGCCAAAGGAGACCGCATCTTCGTCATCCGTCCCGGCAACCCTCCGATGCGCATCCGCTTCCGCCTCGAGTCCCTGACGCATGCCGAGGGCGCCGCCGGGACGTTCCAGCTCCAGGCAGGTGATCAGATCGTCGTGGAGTGATCGATGGTGGCCGCCCTGACTCGCCTCGCTCCTTCGCTGCTCCTGGCGCTTGCGCCAGCGGTGGAGCTCGAGCCCGGGATCCGCAGCGAGCTTCGCGGCCGCGCCACCCAGAGCGGAGGCCAGGTGCAGGCGAGCGTCGATCTCGAGGTCGATCCCTCGCTGTCAATCGCCTTCACCGGCAAGACCGCCCGCCTCCTTGCGTCCTACGCTCCTCGCGTCGTCATTCCCGCCTACGGGAGCACCGCGCTCGTCCGCTATCTCAACCAGGGCGAGCTGCAGCTCGAGGGACGCGCTGCGCCCGAGCTCCGGCTGTTCCTGCGCGAGCGCGGCAGCTACGGCGAGACGGACATGTCCCTGGTCTCCCAGCAGCTGGCCACCGACCCGGCCATCCCCCTCCAGCCCGTCCCGGAGTCCACCACCGTCCACTACCTCCTCTCGGAGACGACCGCCGGTCTCGAGGCCGTGCTCACCCGCCACAGCCGCCTCTCGCTCACCGCTGGCTGGCTCGTCAGCGGGGGCGTCGACTCGACCGCGCAGCAGCTCATCCCGCTCCAGCGCGGGCCTCTTGCCGAGGCGTCGCTCATCGTCGCGGCCTCGCGCCAGGACACCCTCACCACCAAGGTCAGCGGCTCGTCGCTGCTCTTCACGACCGGGCAGCGCACCACCCTCGGCTCACTCTCTGAGAGCTGGTCTCGCCCGCTTTCCCGGTCGGCCACGATGATGCTGGGCGTCGGAATAGGCCTGTCAGACATGCGTGGGGCCGGCACCACGGCGACCGGCCTCGCATGGTTGCCGGTCGGAGAGGCCAGCTTCACGTACGAGCCGGCAGTGCGCAGCCAGGATCTTCAGTTCGGTCTGACGGTCCGCGGCGCACCGTACGTGGACCGGCTCACCGCCGAGGCCTATGAGCGCGTCGAAGGCCGACTCTCGGCGGCGTGGGCGGCCACGCGCGCGCTGCGCGTGGGGGCACAGGCTGCAGTCGGCGTCATCGCCACGGGGGCGAGGCAGGGGAACACCCTCGCCGCCGTCGACCTCGGCCTGAGCATCGCAACCGGGCCGATATGGGCCTTGGGCATCGGCGTCAGAGGCGCTCACCAGACGCTCCCCGCGGAGCTCAACGAATTTGGCCTCTTCGTGAGTTTTGGGGCGCAGACAAAAGATCGGATTTGACGATGGGAAAGCTGATCCTCATGTCGGTGGTCATCGCCTCGATCGCCATTCCGGTGCGCGCTGCTCGTCATCCCGATCCCCGACGCGGCCTCAAGCGGGCCCTCGTCCAGACCCTGTTGTTCGATGCCGTCTACGTCCTGGCAGTCCTCTTCATCTACCCGCGCATCTAAGGCACACCAGCTCGAAAACCAATGCACCCTCTCTCCGGCTCAAGAACGGCGACGATTGAAATCGCCGACTACCTGGTACCACCCCCCAGTGGTCCTTTCGGGGTAATAGTGGCGGTCCGAGGTAGCCACTTGCTGACGCGCGCGGCTCGGACACGCACGACCGCACGCATCCGCTTGCTGACGCGCGCGGCTTCGGACACGCACGACCGCACGCATCCGCTTGCTGACGCGCGCGGCTCGGACACGCACGACCGCACGCATCCGCTTGCTGACGCGCGCGGCTCGGACACGCACG
>JACRCT010000002.1 GCA_016218885.1 Deltaproteobacteria bacterium
CGCACGCGCACGAAGATCTTCAGGCCCACCGTCTCGGCGGGCTTGTAGAGCGGGCGATCGGTCAGCACATAGGCCAGGAACTCCCCCGAGCCGGTGTCGCGCCAGTTGCCGTAGCCGGTGGTCATGGTCCAGGCGTCGCCCTTGCCCGACCAGGCGACCGCGCTGCCGACCGCTCCCGGCCCCAGGTCGAAGAGGCACAGGCCCGTGGCGTCGCTGCGGCCCTCGAGGCGGCGGTAGCTCGTGCTCTGGTTGTCCTGGCGCACGTACAGGGCGACCTCGGCCTGCGCTATCGCCTGCCCGCTCAGGGCGTCCACCGTCCACACCGCGGCGCGTCCGCCCCCGACCTTGAGCACCGAGGCGAGGGGCGAGACGAGGATCGTCGTCGAGGACGATTGGCCTGCGGAGGTGGCCTCGAGCACGTAGGAGCCGGCGGAGAGGTCGATCGCGATCTCCTTGCTTCCCGGAGCGTAGGGAGAGGGGGCCTTGAGGCTCTCGGACCAGCTCTTGAGCTGCTGGCCGCGGGCGCCAGCGCGATCCACTGCGTGCCCCGAGACCATCTTCTGCGCCTCGGCGTGGAAGGGGTCGGCCTTGTGGAGGACCAGCCGAGTCTCGGTGAGGTTGCGGAACGAGAGCTGGAGGCGGGTCTTGTCGCCCGGAAGCTCGGTGTAGGGCGAGCTGATCGAGAGGCTGGGGCGCTTGATGCTTTCGATCTGCGATTGTGCCGAGGACCGGCGGTTGGAGGTCGACGAGTCGAAGCGCCGAACGACCTCTCCATAGAGCTCCAACGCCTTCTCGAATTCGGACTTGCCTTCACGCCAATTGCCCAGATCGTAGAGCGCATCGTCGGCCCACTCGCTGCTGCCCTGGCCTACGGCCAGGAGATCCTTCTCGGAGCGCTTGTGGGTCGTCTCGTTATGCAGTCCGGAGCGACCGCGCACGTAGAGCGCGTGGTCCTTCTCGGCGGAGGTGGGGCTCGCCGAGAGCACGCGGTCCACGAGCTGCTCGACCTGGCCATAGCCCCGTTCCATCTCGGCGAAGCAGAGGGCCATGAAGCGCGCCCGCGCCTCCTGGGCCCAGCGCCCGCCCGAGCGTTCAGCAATGGCGGCAAGCTGATCGAGGGCGAGCTTGGTGCGCTCTCCGCCCTTGGGCATCCAGCGATCACCGCGGTCGACCAGGCGGGCATTGGCGAGGGCGCGCGGGTAGTCGAGCGGTCCGTCCCCGGCGATGGCCTGCAGATCGCGCAAGACCTCGGAGGTCTCGCCGCCGGATTGAGCGCAGGCGATGGCGCGCTTGACCTTGGCCTCTCGGACGAGAGCGCCGGAAGGGAAGTTCTTGAGGAAGGCGCCGAAGGCATCGCAGGAGCGCGTGTACGACTGCTCTCGGAGGTAGCGCGCCGCGGGGTCGAACGCCGCCTGCTCCTCGGCGGGGACTGCGGGCATCGGCACCGCGGACTCGGCCGCGGCCGCTGCCGGCAAGAGCGCTACGAGGAGCGAGGAGAGCACGGATCGGTACATGAAAATCCTCTGGCGGAGACCGGCAGATGCGTTCAACGGGCGGGAAGGCGAGGGGATCTTAAGCGAAGTCGCACCCGCCGCGCGCGAAGCCGGGCTTGCCTGGGCACCCTGGGCGGCGCGACACTCCTCGCTTGCACGAAAGGGGCTTCTCATGCGCCTGACCTTGCTCTCCCTCTTGCTGGCCTTGCCCTTCGCGGCTTGTGGAAGCGGCACCTCGGAGGGCGGACCCGACTCCGGGCGGTCCCGAGCGGATGCGGGCGACGCTGGCGGGGAGGAGATCATCGGCAACCCTGACGGCGGTCCGGGGGCCGGCGACACCGGCTGGGTGGACCCGTGCTCGGAGGAGGCGAAGCTCGTCTATGTGGTGGACAGCGACAACACCTTCTCGAGCTTCGATCCGCGCAAGCTCAAGAACGGCGCCGATCCTTTCGTCGATCTGGGCGAGCTCGACTGCCCGGTGTTCGGGGCCGCGCCCTTCTCGATGTCGGTGGACCGCAGCGCCGTGGCCTGGGTTCTCTACAACAACGGGATGCTCTTCAAGGTGGACACCAGAACCCTCCATTGCCAGGCGACCAGCTATACGCCCGACCCGAATCTCAAGCTCTTCGGGATGGGCTTCGTGTCCGATGCGCCAGGTGTCCAGGCGGAGACCCTGTTCATCGCCGGAGGTGTCGAGCCGTCGACCACGGAGAACAGCACCCTGGCGAAGTTCCAGCTCGCTCCGAGCTTCGAGGTGACTACCGTCGGTGCCATCCCCGGCTGGCCCGAGCTGACGGGGACGGGCGACGCCAAGCTTTGGGGCTTCTTTCCGGATCTCAGGCCCCCCAAGGTCGCGCAGATCGACAAGACGAGCGGGGACGACCTGCGGTCCTTCCCTGCTCCCTCGCTGCAAGGAACGCCGTCGTCCTGGGCCTTCGCCTTCTGGGGTGGCGACTTCTGGATCTTCCTGAAGCGCCACACCGAGTCCTCGACCCAGGTGCACCGCATGAAGTCGGCGACGGGGGTGGTGGACACTCCTCTGCCGGACACCGGACGGAGGATCGTCGGCGCCGGCGTCTCCACCTGCGCGCCAACGGAGATCAACTAGGAGCTGCGCGTCTCAAGGCTCGGCTGGGGGTCGGGCAAAGCGGGCTGCAGCCTGTTCTGGCCGAGTGGTCTGGTCAGCCGCAGGGCCTCTACAGGGAAGGACATCCCGGCTGCCCGCCGGCAATCTCGCAGGCGCCCTCGATGCACTTGCCTGCGCAGGACTGGGAGTTGGACTCGAAGACGCGGCACGCCTCCGACTCCTCGCGGCCTGCGCAGGCGCACTCTTCCTTGGGCAGGGCGAGGCAGAAGCGGCAGTGCTCGGTCAGGTCGGGCCAGCAGGTGTGGTTGGCTCCGCAGGTGACCTCGTCCTGGGCACAACCCGCTTCGCACGGTGGCAGCACCTCGACCACTGGCACGTAGCGCGGGTTGGTCGGGTACTGGTCGCGCACCAGCAATCGCACTCGGAAACGCGCCGAGTTGAGCATGAGCGCGGTGCAGAAGTGGTCGAGACAGGTCACGCCCCGGGCGCCCTCCGACAGCTTGAAGGTCAGGCCCGTGCACGAGCCCGCGGGTGCGCATTGCGCAGGAAGCTCCAGGTCGGTCGCGCGCAGGCTCACGGTGCGAGTCACCGGGATGTCGCCAGAGGCGGGCAGGCATACGGAGGTGGTCTTGTCGATCACGGGCCAGGGCACGCCCCGCAGCTTCTCGAGGACGGCGTCGAGCGACTCCATGTCTCCGTACGAGGAGCATTCGACCGCAGGGCACCCCGTGCCTCCAGGACCGAAGGCGCCCCCGCCATCGGGATGCAGGTAACCCTGCCTGCGGGGATCCCAGTAGTCGGGCTCCCCGACCGCGGTGAAGCAGCCCACGTAGAACAGCGTTCCCAGCGCCAACGCGCTCCCCAGCCGGCCAGTCCTCATGGGCACCCCTCAAGGCAAACCGCTCCCACCGCTGCAAGCCTGGTGCCCCGAGCTGGCAGGCCGCAAGTGCCCGCGGACAGGCCGGAAAGGCTTGCGAAGAGCCAAGGCCGGTAGCAGACCGGAGAAGCGGGCCGGTAGGTTCCTGGCGGCCCTCTTCGAAAGCGGCAAGGGCGAGGGCCCGCTGCGGGTCCGGGTGGAGCCCACCGAGGATGGCAACGCCTACAGCGTGGAGAGCGCGAGCCGGCTTCGCCTGGAGGGAATCCACGGAGCGGGCTGGACCGGTCCCACGGTGCGGGTCGGGCACGCCGAGGCCAACGACTTCAGGAAGCTGCGTGGCGAAGATGTCCGAGAGCAGCTCCTGGAGGTCCTGATGGGTCTCGACCAGACCTACATCCGGAACCTGGGCGGTGCCGAGTACGTGGACGCGGCGAACGGGACGGTCGTCTTTCGCTGGCCGGATACGACCAGCCAAGAGGGTGGGGAGCGGTAGGGGTTGGGCCGGCCGAGCCGCTTTTGCCGGGAAGGCGTCGGTGTGGTCCGGCGGGCATGTCGGAACGAAGAGGATCGAACCCGGTCGGCCGGCCGTGCTTTCTGCGAGGAGCGCATGAGTCGGAGCCCGCGGGCACTCTCGTGAGCGCGTCACTGAGGCAGGTTGCGCAGGCTCTCTTCCTCCTCGGCCGACAACTGCAGCCCGCGGCGCTTCATGGCGGCGAGCTGGGCATTGGCTTTCTTCTGCCATGAATGGGCATCCGTTGCGCCCGCCCGCTTGGCCGTCTTTGCCATTCTGGCGTAGCTGCCCCAGAGGTCGTGCTGCCACACTGAGTTGGAGGAGTCGGCGGCGGCGAGCCTCTCGGCGGACTTCTTGAAGGAGGCGAGTGCGCCCGGCAAGTCGCCCTGGGCGGAGAGCGCCTCGCCGACCTTGTTGAGGCTGACGGACAGGTCGCGCTGCCACTCTGTATTGGAGGGATCTGCGGCGGCGAGCATCTCGGCGATTGCCAGGTCC
>JACRCT010000193.1 GCA_016218885.1 Deltaproteobacteria bacterium
AGGACACCACGCCGACGTCTACCTCGCCTTGGCGGTTGCGGGCATCGTCGGCGCCATGATCGTGCCGCTGCCCCCCTGGCTCCTCGACGCCTTGCTTGCGCTCAACCTGGGGCTCGGTTTCACCCTCCTCGTCGCAGCGCTCTACGCCAGGGACGCGCTCAAGGTCGCCGCCTTTCCCACGCTTCTGCTCATCACGACTCTCTTCCGATTGGCCCTCAACGTCTCCTCGACACGCCTGGCTTTGATCGAGGCCCACGCCGGCGAAGTCATCCAGGCGTTCGGCGAGTTTGCCATCCAGGGCGAGTACGTGGTGGGCGGCGTCATCTTCGCGATCCTGACGCTGGTGCAGTTCCTCGTGGTAGCCAAGGGCGCGGAGCGCGTCGCCGAGGTAGGGGCAAGGTTCATTCTGGACGCCATGCCCGGCAAGCAGATGGCAATCGACGCCGACCTCCGCGCGGGCGCGATCGACATGGAGCAAGCCCGCTTCCGCCGACGCTCTCTCGAGCGCGAGAGCCAGATGTACGGGGCCATGGACGGGGCCATGAAGTTCGTCAAGGGCGACGCCATCGCCGGTCTGATCATCGTCCTCATCAACGCCTTCGGGGGGCTGATCATCGGTGTGCTCTTCAAGGGTATGGATGCCGGAAGCGCCGCCCGGACCTATGCCCTGCTCGCCATCGGGGACGGGCTCGTCTCGCAGATCCCCGCACTGTGCATCGCCATCTCCGCAGGATTGGTCGTCACCCGCGTGGCCGGCGAGGACGAGCGCGCTTCACTGGGCGCCGACATCGCCCGCCAATTCGCCTCGCAGCCCAAGGGCCTGGCCATCGTTGCCGTCCTGCTCGCCTCGCTCGGGCTGATGCCGATGATGCCCAAGATCCCGTTCTTCCTGCTCGCGGGCGCGGCAGGCCTGGGCGCCCGCGCGCTGGCCCGTCGGCAGAAGAGCGCGGAAGCCGAGCGCCGTCAGGCAGCACTGGAGTCGACCACCGCTCGCCCCCCCGCCTCCGCTCCAGCACCCTCGGCCTCCCGCCCCGAGTCCTCGAACTGCTCCACCTCAGGGGTCACGCCCATCTGCCTGGACCTGGACGCCTCACTGGAAGCACTGGCCCGCGCCGAGGACAACCGGCTCATCACCAAGGACCTCCCCGATCTTCGCGAGGCCCTCTACCTCGAGACGGGAGTGCGCTTTCCTGGCGTACGTACCCGAGCAGGCGCGGCGCTGGGCGAAGGCATCTTCGAGATCCTCGTGGACGAGATCCCCTGCGCCCGTAGCCGAATCGAGAGCGCATGCTGCTATGTGGCGTGCTGCGCCGAGGACCTGGCTCTTCTCGGGGTCGAGGCCAGGCCTCACGAGGACCCGATCTCCAACGGGGCAGTCTGCGTGATTGCGGCGGACGACGCTGCCAGGGTTCGCGAGGCGGGCTTCGTGGTGCGCACCGCGGCGGAGCAAATGCTGCGAACCGTGGCCCTCGTGCTTCGCCGGCAGGCGTCGTCGTTCCTGGGCGTCCAGGAGGTGCAATCGCTGCTCGACGCGCTCGAGAAGACGCACCCGGCTCTCGTGCGGGAAGCCAGTGGCAAGGTTCCAGTCCCAGTGCTCGCCGAGGTACTCCGGCGCCTTGCCGAGGAGGGCGTCTCCATCCGCAACCTTCGAGCGGTCCTGGAAGCGGTCAGCGAACCAGGGGCTGAGGGCGACGCGCTCGCCCTCGCCGAACGCTGCCGGCGGGCCCTACGACGCCACCTGTCCCATCGTTTTGCAGCAGATGGCACGCTCTACGCCCACCTTGCGGATCCGATGGTCGAGGAAGTGCTGCGCGAAGCGGTGCGCAGCTCGCCTGAGGGCTGCGGAATTGCGTTGGACCCCAGCGATGCCGTCTGCATCCTTGACGGAGTACGCGAGGCGCTTGGCGGCGCCCAGGACGGAGTGGTTCTCGCCGCTCCAGACATCCGCCGGGTCTTGCGCAAACTGCTTGAGGGAACCTTCCCCCAAGTTGCCGTCCTCACCTATGGCGAGTTGATGCCCGAACTTCAGGTGCGACCTGTCGGCAAGATCGCCATGCTGCGAGCCGCAGCCTGACCAGAAAGAAGCGGCCGGGGGGATCCGACGGATCAGCCGGTCTGTGCGTTGCCGGTTCCTGGCTCCTTGGTCCCCTCAGGAGTCTCAGGCGTCACGGGGGAGGGAGTGGAACCGGGAGCAGCTTCGGGGACCGGCGCCACAGTCTCTGCGGCGACCACGGGTGCAGTTGGCTGCGAGCTGGAGCGATTCACACGATCCCGCAGCTCCTTGCCTGTCCGGAACAGGATTCCGCGCTTGGGCTTGACGGGAATGACCTGACCCGTCTTGGGATTGCGCCCCTGGTAGCCCTCGTAGTGCTTGACGTGGAAGGCGCCGAGCCCGCGGATCTCGATGTTCTCTCCACCACAGAGGGCGTCCTTCATGCTTTCGAAGATCGTCTCCACCGTCGACTCAGCCTGTTTCTGAGTGACTCCGCGCTTCTGCACGAGGATGGCGATGAGATCGCTCTTCAGCATGGACGGTTCTCCGGGAACGGAGGGCTGACCCCTCTGGCGCGCTGTCATCGAGGCGCGAAAACCGACCTAAGCCTAGCAGAACGTTGGGCTTTTGCAAGCCGACCCCGTGCGTCACCATGGTCGTAGCGACGCATCACCTGGTCGCCTTCTTGCTCCGAAAGGTGAGCGATTTCAAGGAACTGGTGGTCGCGTCGGTCGCGCGAAACGCCTTTCACGACCATCCCCGTCTTCAGCCGACTCCTATATCTTCGGAATCGCTGCCTTTTCTGGTCTTGGCGCTCCTCTGCCCTCCAGGAGCGGCCGCGCAAGCGTCGACAGGTCCTGAGCGAGCGCTTCGCGCCCCAACCGGTCGGCCTCGGAGAAGAGCTCGCTCAGCGCCCGGATGATCGGCTCCTTGGACGGAGCCTCGGTCGAATGATCGAAGAGCGTGCCGCCAGCGGCCCGGGCGACATCGACCAAGCGAATCTGGTCCGGCGAGCGCGACGGAACCACTCCACCATCGATGGCTTCGGCCAAGAGACCGCCCTCCCTGAGGCTTTCGACTGCGTCGGTCACCAGCGAAGTATCGAGGGCGAGCGCGCGGGAGATGGCGCCCGGAGTAGGCGCTGCCTCACCACTCTGGAAGGCGACGACCGCCTCGAGCGCGACCCGCGCACAGAGCAACTCGCGGCTGCGGGCGTCTTCGGCCTTGGGGGCGTTGGAGGCCGTGATGGCGTATTGCAGCGCGTACGCGAGCCGGGCACCGAAGAGCACAACCATCCAGCTCACGTAGACCCACAGCAGGAACAGAGGGACCGCCCCGAGCGAGCCGTAGATCGCGTTGTACTTGAAGCTATGGGTCGCGAAGAAGGTGTAGAGGTGCTTGGCAATCTCCCAGGCGGTCGCCGCAACCAGACAGCCGCCGAGCGCTGCTCGGACCCTCACCTTCGCGTTGGGGACGGCGAAGTAGAGGAAGAACAGAGCGAAGGCCGACGTGGCCCAGGGCACCATCGCGAGGACCCCCTTCGGCAGGGAGGCCTCGACCGCCGCCTGGGCAAGGCTCGTCGCCAGCACGCTGATCGCCAACGCCACTGGCCCCAAGGTCAGCACGCACCAGTAGATGACGACTCGCCGCAGAATCGTCCGCGGCCGGGTGACTCCCCAGATCTCATCCAGCGAGCGCTCGATGTTGTGGAAGAGCCCCACCGCCGAGGCCAGCAGGAACAGTCCGCCCAACCCGCCCATCGCGCGCGCCGAGGCGCGGGCGATGAATTCGTCGAGGGAGCCACCGATCTGCTCGCGCACTCCCGGCGCGAGGTTGTTGAACACGAACTCGTGGACCGCTTTGCGCAGGCCTTCCTGTCCCAGCCCCCGAACGATGGCGAAAAGGACCGCCAGCAGCGGAACCAGCGACAGCATGCTGATGTAGGTGAGCGCCGAGGCCCGCAGGCTGATCTTCTCGCCCCGGAAGCCACGGACCACCGCGCGGGCGGCGCGCAGGCTGTCGAGGA
>JACRCT010000003.1 GCA_016218885.1 Deltaproteobacteria bacterium
GCGGGGGTTCGCGGCCCGGCCCGACCTGCTCCTGCTCGACGAGCCTTTTGCCGCGCTCGATCCCCCCTCGCGCGAGGCGCTCGCGCCCGAGCTCAAGGAGGCGATTCGCTCCACGGGGACCACCTGCGTGGTGGTCACGCACGACCGCGCCGAGGCGCTCGCCCTGTCGGATCACATGGGCGTCATCCTGGAGGGCCGGCTGGTGCAGGCCGGGCCGACGGAGGTGGTCTTCCGCGCCCCGGCAAGCGAAGCGGTGGCTCGCTTCATTGGGGTCGAGAACCTGGTACCCGTGCGGATCCTCGAGCGGCGCCCCGACTCCTATCGGCTGGAGGCAGCGGGGATTCCGCTCGTCGGTCTGCCTTCGTCCGTCAAGGGCGAGACTGCGCTCGCCTGCATCCGGGCCGAGGACATCCTCGTCGTGCTTGGCCCCTTGCCGCCGCTCTCGGCGCGCAACTGCGTGCCCTGCTCCGTCTCGGCCATCGAGCCGGCACCCGCGGGGCTCTTCGTGCGCCTTGCGGGTCCCCTCCCCCTGGTCGTGCTGCTGACCCGGGCCGCCGTCGAGGAGCTCGGGCTCGTCCCGGGGAAGGCCGTCACCGCCTGCTTCAAGACCAGCGCGGTGCACCTGGCGTGAGCGCTCGCGTGTTCAGCGGATTCTCTTGCTCTCCCCGGAAGCCACGAAGCGCCGCACAGGTTTCGGAGCCATCCGATCCATTCGCGGCGGCTTCGAGTGAGGAGCACTCTTCTCGACTTCCTCTTGGCCGAACCGGAAACGAGATCGGCTTCTGGCGTCCATAGCGGGTGCTGGCCGCAGGAGCTGGATGAGTTGGGTTCGGATGGGCGCCGGCCTTGGAGGTTGACCTGCCCAAGAAAGAACGAGCGTCCTTGGCAGAATCGTCCAGGTCGTCGATATTCCACCTGCTGTGTCGTGAGGTCGTCGATTACCACCTGTGCAAACACGGAGTCGAAACCATGCCCAAGGGCACCCAGAAGGTGACGAAGTCCAACAAGCCGAAGCTCAGCACCAAGGAGAAGCAGAAGAAGAAGGCTGAGAAGAAGGCGAAGAAGTAGTCGATTCGAGCCGTGCAGGTGCCTGTCCGTCGTGGACAGGCACCTCGGCCCGCCACGCTCGATCATCCGCCGAACCAGCGGGCGCTCGTGGCCAAGCACAGGACCCTACAGGAAGGGTTCTCGGGGAAGCCGGCACCGCACTGCCAGGGACGGACTTGAACCCTGCGCGCCGTGGTCGAGCTCCTGGCCTGGAGCAGCGCACCTCCTCAAAAAGACAGCTGCGCACCCGGCCTGACGCCGCCGGCGCAAAGCACGCGCCTCCTCCCCGAGGGATAGGGAAGAGGCGCGCGGACCTGCTGACTGTCGTCGCTCGGCTCGCCGCTCAGAAGATCAGCGTCGCTCCCAGGTAGGGGCCGCTCCAGCGATCACAGACCTTCTGCCCGTTCTCCAGGTCGCCCTCGAGCCACATCTGCCGCCAGCCGCCTTCGACGCGCAGGACCCACAGCTTGGCGAAGACGCCGCCGAAAACATCGTAGCGGCTGAAGGGGGAGAAGGTGCCGTGCGCCGAGGCCAGCAGGCCCAGGGGGCCGACGATGCGGATGTCCCCGGAGACGCCGAAGTCGGGGCCGATCATGAACGCCTGGTCGGCCAGCGCCGCCGCCGCCCCGGCCTCGACGCGGACGCGCCCGCGCGCCCCGGTGAAGGGGGCGAAGACCAGATGGGCGTCGATGAGCTTGAAGCGGGCCCGCCGCGTAACGCCAGTGGTGTCGTTGTAGCCGATCCCAGCGCCGTAGACGGTCCCGGCGCCGTTGAGATTGAAGCCCCAGCGCCGTCCCTCCACGGTGAGCCCCAGCCCGACCGAGGCGTGATCGGTATTGCCCTGGGCAATCATGCCGATCATTGTCCGCCCCAGGCGCGGCTCCGGCTCCTTCCGGACCACCGGCGCGGGAGGCGGAGCAGGCGGCATCGGCGGCGGTGGGGGCATCATCACCACCACCGGGGCGACGGGCGCGACGACCATCGGCGCGGGAACGACCGGCACCGGGGCCAGCACCACCGGCATCGGAGCTGGCACTAGCACTGGGACCGCCGAGGGGATTCCCAGCCAGTCCAGAGACCGGCCCGCCCGGTAGCGGCCGTGGTGGCGCATCCGCGAGAGCTTGTTGATCATCTCCTCGGCTTCGTGACCGACGATGACCACCCCATTGACCACCACCGGCGGCACTCCCGGGGCGGGCGTCGGTGGAATGGCAGAGGGCACCAGCCACTCGAGCGACTCGCCGGCCCGGTAGTGGTGGTCGCGGTGGCGCGCCAGCACATGGATCATCTTCTCGGCCTCGAACCCGCCGATGACGACCGGTCCGACCATCACCGGAGGCACGACGCCCTCGGCTCGCGCCTCGCCCGCCACCAGGAGAATCGCGGCCACCGCCGCGAGCCACAGAGTCGTCCTGCGCATGCCCTCCTCCAATCCTTATTGAGCCAGCAATCCTTCCAGAGCCACCAGCCATCGTCCGGTTGACCCGCTACGTGGCCTCGCGGTGCATCTCGTGCCTGCCTCCCTTGGTTGCCACAGCCCCGCAAAGCGATCGTCTCCGTCCTAAGTCGGCGTCCGAGCTCGACTTTTCCAATTCGTGGGCCGATCACAGAGGCCGCCCAGCCCTGCCCCAGAGGAGTTGAAAGAACGGCATTGAACTCAAGGACCCGTTCGTCGAGAATGGCGCGCTCTTCGAGGACGCACCGCATTCGGGATTGGCAGCTTCATGGACCTCGTCGCCACCAGCACCGGCATAGCCCAGGGGCCCTTCGCGCTGCGCCGGGTGACGGCGCTGGTGGGGCCCTACGGCAGCGGCAAGACCGAGCTGGCGATCGGGCTCTCGCTGCTCGCCGCCCGACAGGTGGGCCAGGAAGGCTCCGCGGTGCGCCGCGCAGTGCTGGGCGACCTCGATGTCCTCAAGCCCTACTTCCGCTCGCGCGAGGTCAGCGACTCGCTCAAGCAGTCGGGGGTGGGGCTTCTGGCTCCCGCTGGTGCGCTGGCGCAGAGCGACCTGCCCATCCTCACCCCGGAGCTGCGCGGCTCAGTCCTGCGCCAGGACACCCAGGTCGTCCTCGACGTCGGCGGCGACCCGGTGGGCGCCCGCGCGCTGGGCTCGATCTCCGACGTGATGAACCAGAGCGGCGGCTACGACCTCCTGCTGGTGCTCAACCGCTACCGGCCCTTCATGGACACGCAGGAGAAGGTGGTCGAGCAGGCTCGTCGCATCGCCGCCGCCGCGAACCTGGACTTCACCGGGGTGATCAGCAACACCAACCTGCTGGAGGAGACCTCCGAGCAGGACGTGGAGTGGGGCCTGGAGCTCGCCGTCCCGGTCGCCCAGGAGCTGGGCGTGGCGGTACGGCTGCTGGCGGTCTCCGAGCACCTCGAGGAGTCCTTCGCCCACCGCACCGGGCTTCCGCCGGTCGTGGCGATCCGCCGGCGGATGATGCCCCACTTCCTCGGCGGCGTGGTGCTCGCGCCGACGAGCAGACAGATCCAGGGGCCGCGACCGGCCCCCTTGGCAGGCTAGCGGTCCTGGCGGCGCACGCCACGACCGGCAGAGAAATTCGAGTTCCACCCGAGGAGCCACCCCATGAACCGCCTGGAGATCGACAAGGACCGGTGCAAGGCGTGCCGCCTGTGCATCAACACCTGCAACTTCCACCTGCTCGACCTGGCCGAGGAGCTCAACGCGAAGGGCTACCACCCCATCGCCATCCGCGACCAGGAGAAGTGCACCGCCTGCGCCCTGTGCGCGATCGTCTGCCCGGAGGCGGCGATCGCCGTCTACAAGGAGATCAAGCAGAAGGCGGGCTGAGCCCTTCGCCCAACCACCCTTTCCCGCCAGCACCCTTCCCTCTCTTCCCGGCCGCGATCTTAGGTCGCGCCGGGACCGACCCCCGGAGAGAACATGGCCCAGCAACAGCGGATGTTGATGAAGGGCACCGAGGCGATCGCCGAGGCGGCGATCCGCGCCGGATGCAAGCATTTCTTCGGCTACCCGATCACCCCCCAGAACGAGATCCCCGAGTACATGTCCAAGCGCCTGCCGCAGGTGGGCGGGCTCTACCTGCAGGCGGAGAGCGAGGTCGCGGCCTCGAACATGCTCTACGGCGCCGGCGGCAGCGGCGTGCGGGTCATGACCTCCTCCTCCTCGCCCGGCGTGGCCCTGATGTCCGAGGGCTTCAGCTACATGGTGGGCGCACAGATCCCCGCGGTGGTGGTGAACATCATGCGCGGCGGCCCGGGCCTGGGCGACATCTCCCCGTCGCAGGGCGACTACCTGGAGATGACCCGCGGCTTCGGCCACGGTGACAAGCAGGCGCTGGTGCTGGCCCCCGCCACGGTGCAGGAGGCGGTGGACCTGATGTCCTTGGCCTTCGACAAGGCCGACGAGTACCGCAACCCGGTGGTGGTCATCGGCGACGGGCTGATCGGCCAGATGATGGAGCCGGTCGTCTTCCCCGAGACCACCCCCAAGTCCTACGACAAGTCGTGGGCGGCCACCGGCAAGCCGGCCACCCGCCAGCGCAACGTCATCAACTCCCTTTTCCTCGACCCGGAGGAGATGGAGAAGCACGTCGACCACCTCTACGAGAAGTTCGAGCGCATGCGCGCCGCCGAGCAGCGCTGGGAGGACTTCCAGCTCGACGACCACCCGGCGGTGGTGCTGTGCGCCTACGGGACGACGGCGCGAATCTGCAAGACGGCGATGCGCGAGCTGCGCAAGCAAGGCATCCCGGTCGGGCTGTTCCGGCCGATCTCCGCCTGGCCGTTCCCCTATGCGGCCCTGCAGAAGCACATCGAGACGACCAAGGTCTTCCTGACGGTCGAGATGAGCAAGGGCCAGATGCTCGAGGACATTCGCCTGTCCGTCGAGGGCAAGCGGCCGATCAAGTTCTGGGGCCACACCGGCGGCATCATCCCGACCGTCGAGGAGATCGTGGCGCTGGTCAAGCAGGCCCACGCGGCACTCTGACAAGAATTCCCACTGGAGATCCGACATGGCCCAGGAACAAGTCGTCTTCAAGCGGTCCAAGGTCCTCACCGAAGCCCACCTCTCCTACTGCCCCGGCTGCACGCACGGCGTGGCCCACCGGCTCATCGCCGACGTGATCGACGAGCTGAAGATCCAGGACAAGACGGTCGGGGTCAGCCCGGTCGGCTGCTCCGTGCTCGCCTACCAGTTCATGGACATCGACTGGCACCAGGCGGCGCACGGCCGCGCCCCCGCGGTGGCCACCGGCGCACGGCGCACCCTGCCGCCCGACCGCTACGTCTTCACCTACCAGGGGGACGGCGATCTGGCATCGATCGGCATGGCGGAGATCCTCCACGCCGCCAACCGCGGCGAGAAGATGACCGTCATCTTCATCAACAACGCGATCTACGGCATGACCGGCGGGCAGATGGCGCCCACCACCCTGCCGGGGATGCGCACCACCACCTCGCCCTACGGGCGCGACACCCAGCTGTGCGGCCACCCGATTCGCATGTGCGAGATCGTCAACACGCTGGTGGAGCCGCGCTTCATCGCCCGCGGTGCGCTGACCACGCCCAAGTACATCAACCGGGCGAAGAAGCTCATCAAGCAGGCCTTCGAGCTGCAGCACGAGGGCTTCACCTTCGTGGAGCTGCTCTCGACCTGCCCGACGGGCTGGGGCCTGACGCCGGAGAACTCCATCCTGTGGCTGGAGCGGAACATGGTTCCGTTCTTCCCCATGACCGTCTTCCGTGAGCCGGCGAACATGCCTGACCAGGCCAAGCCCTACCGGCCCGACCTGAAGGTCAGCGACGCGAACGACAAGAAGCCGGCTTGATGACACAAGGGCTCCGGGGCCTGAACCCGGGGCTCCACTTGAGTTCTTCCCAACGAGGTCCAGGACTATGGCTTCGGCAGACATCGTAATGGCCGGCTTCGGCGGCCAGGGGCTGATGGCGATCGGCAAGATCCTCGCGAAGGCGGCCATGGAGGAAGGCCGCCACGTCACGTGGATGCCCTCCTACGGCCCGGAGATGCGCGGCGGCACCGCCAACTGCGTGGTGATCATCGACGATGAGCCCATCGGCTCGCCGGTGCTCAAGCGCACGCAGTCGGCGATCGTCATGAACAAGCAGTCGATCGACAAGTTCGAGGCGACGGTGGCCGATCAAGGCCTGATCGTCGTCAACACCTCGCTCATCGATCGCAAGGTCCAGCGCACGGACCTCAAGACCATCTACGTCGAGGCCAACCAGCTCGCCGAGAAGGAAGGCAGCGGCAAGGCCGCGAACATGGTCATGCTGGGCGCCTACATCGCGGCGACCAAGGTGGTGAAGGCGGAGACGGTGGAGCACGCCATCGAGGTCACCTTCGAGGGCAAGAAGGGCGCCGCTGAGATCAATATCCGCGCCTTCCGCAAGGGCCTGGAAGCGGCCCAGCAGTAGCGGCCTGCCTCCGCTGGCCGCGCACAGGAGCCCGCTGGCTCGCGTCTTTGAAAGGCGCGGCGCGGCGGGCTCCTTGTTAATCATGGCTGGTGGCGCGGAGGCCTCTTGCCGAAGCAGATCCAGACGGGTGCGCTCATCCTCGGGCTGCTCGCGGCGGCGGGCTGCGCCCGATACGACCGCCTCGACAGGCCCTTCCCGAAGCTGACGGCGACGACGCTCGAAGGCCGCGAGCTGACGGCGGAGTCTTTCCGGGGCCATCTCTGGATCATCAACCTGTGGGTGCCCGGGTGAGGGGCCTGTGCCCGGGAGTTTCCCGGGCTCCAAGCGGCTCAGCGCATCTGGGAGCCCCGGGGGGTCAACTTCCTGGCGCTCTCGCTGGAGCCCGACGTGGCCTCGGTGCGGGAGGCGGTTGCGCGCCTGGGCCTGACGCTCACCGTGGCCACGACCACTGACGAGGTGCTCGCCCCCTTCGGAGCCCGTGGTGTGCCCGCCACCGTGCTCGTGAACGCCGCCGGGCGAGTCGTCGGGGCCGCGACCGGTCCTCGAGAGCAGGCCTTCTTCGAGGAGCGGGCGAAGGACCTGCTGGAGAGCTCGGCACCCTCGTTGGGCTCGCGTTGAGGCCAGTCGACCGCGGCGCTACACTTGCGCAAGAGGAGCGCCCATGACCGAAGTCGAGCTGCCGCCCGCCAACCTCATTCTTCAGGCGCTTCACGCCATTCGCGAGGAGCTCAAGGGCACCAACACGCGTCTCGACGCAACCCGGCAGGAGCTCTCTGCCCGTCTCGACCAGACCAATTCCCGTCTCGACCAGACCAATGAAAGACTGGACCAGCTGCGGGTCTTCACGGTCCAGAAGCTCACGGACCTCAACTTCAAGGTCGACACTCTGAGCGAATGCGTGGGCGGCATCGGTACCAGGGTCGATGCCCTAGGCCAGCGCGTCGACAGCCTCGGCGCTCGCCTCGAGAACGTTCTCACCGGCCAGCTCGGCCAGGACGTGCGCGAGCTCAAGTCCCGGATGACGCAGGTCGAAGAGAAGCTCACCTCTCTGTGCGCCCACGAGAGTCCCGCGATCTACCAGAAGAAGCAGGCGCCTGACGACCGGTAGCCAGCACCACCTCGGGCGCCGCGTCGAGAGCGGTGCCAGGATTCAGCGCCCATCGGGAGCCTTCATGAAGCCCACGCTTCTGGCCGTGCTCATGCTCCTGCTCGCCCTCGCGGCCTGCGGGCGCACCTCGCTGGACGAGAGTGGCGGCCCCTCGGACGCTGCCGCCGTGGTCCCGCCGGACGCCGCGGCCTCGGCCCCAGTCCCCGCCAAGACGACCCTCTCGCCTCCGCCCGGGCCCTTCAACGAGAAGGTCGAGGTCACGCTCACGACCGACAAGCCAGCCAAGCTCCTCTTGACGACCGACGGGAGCGACCCCCGCTCCAGCTCGACGCGCCGCGAGGAGCCTGCCCCCTTCGCGCTGGTCCTGGACAAGACCACCACCCTCGCCTTCTTCTCGATCACCCCCGACGGCGCCGAGGAGGCGATGACGAGCGTGATGTACGTCCGCGCCGGCGGGCCGAAGGGCACCGTCTCCGGGGTGGTGATCGTCGGACCGACCGCCCTGGGACATGAGGTCGGCATCGCTGGTGACCTGCAGACGCTCAAGCTGGGCGCGCCGCTCGAGCGGGGCGAGATCCCCTTCCTGCTCACCGACCTCGGAACCGGCGCCCACCGGCTGGTCCCCTACTCGGACACCAATGACGACGGCCTCTACCTGCCGTTCCTGGACCTCTCGGGAGCGGCCTACGGCTTCGAGCTCGACCTGGACGACCCGTTCCGAGCCAGCCTCGAGGGGGTGAAGCTCTACCTTGGGACCTCGCAGCCGGGGCTGTGCACGCTGCAGGGCAAGGTCAGCTTCCCGGTGCCGGTCCCCAACCTGAACCTCTCGGTGGCGGCGTTCGACCCCAACGTGCTGATGGGCGGCGGCGCAGATCCCACGACGCTCCTGAGCGCCTTCGGCGACGGGTACCGCGTCACCACCAACGACATCGACACCGAATACCCCTATGCCATCTTCGATCTGCCGCCGGGCCAGTATCTGGCCGTGCCCGCCCTCCTGGGCGCCTTGGGAGGCCTGCAGCTGAACCTGCTGGTCGACCTGGGCGGGTCACGCTCCTGCGCCCAGGACGGTCTGGCAACCGCCGACTTCGCCTTCGGACAGGTCGAGCTCACCGGCTCGGTCGCCTACACCCCGGCGAGCCCCGCCGCGTTCGCCTACGGCGCGATCGTGGCCCGCAGCTTCTCCTTCTCGATGCAAGGCCCGTCGGCGCAGGTGGCCCTCATGCCCGCGTTCCTCTTCTCCGACGGCGCCGTGCTGCAGGGGAGCTTCTCGGCGCAGGCGCTGCGCGACGGGCAGACCTTCGAGCTGCGCGCCTTCACCAGCCTGGACGCCGCCAGCGGCGCCAATCCCCTTGTCGCCGCATTCTCCTGGGCGCTCAACCCCTTCGCACCCGAGCCGCCCCAGGGCAGCTTCGTCGCAACCCCGCCGAGCCAGGCGGTGTCCTTCACGGCACCGTGAGCTGGACCGTCGTCGCCGTCCTCAGCAGCGGGTACGAGTTGACCGGCTTGAAGGTCGCCGCGTCCCAGAGCCCGAAGTGCAGGTGCGTCTGAGAGCGACGCGGGTAGGCGTTCTTGCCGGTGCGGCCGATGGTCCCCACCGGCTGGCCCGCCGCAAGCCGCTCGCCCGCCCTGGTGA
>JACRCT010000194.1 GCA_016218885.1 Deltaproteobacteria bacterium
CGATTCTCGGGAACCGACGACGATGAACCCTTCCAGCGACCCTTCCCTGAATTCGGCCGCGTCGCCGCTCGATGCGGACCACGTGGCCCGCGCTCGCGAGCGGCACGGCCTGCTGGCACTTCACCGCCGGGTCAGCGCCATCGTCGCGTTCCTGGTGGGCCCGGTCGTCGTCCTCAACCTCGTCGCCCAGGCGATGGCGACCCCCTGCTGGCAGGGCCGGCTGCTGGTGGGCGCGATGGGCCTCACCTCCCTGTGCTGGTGTGCCGCCTACCTGCTCACCCGCGGCGACCGGATGGAGCTCGCCGCGGCGATCGTGATGTTCTCGTCCCTGGCGTTCGATGCCACAGCGTTGGCGCTGCGCCAGGACACCTTCGCCCTGTCGCTGCTGGCCAACACCTGCATGGTCGTCTACGGCTCGATCTTCGTGCCGCGGCTGACCCTGGCAGGCGGAGTGTTCGCGGTGGGCTCGGTGCTGGCGCTGCGATTGCTGCTTCATTTCGGCCTGCTCTCCACCATGGTGCCTACCCCGACCTACGCCTTGTTGCTCGACCTGAGCATCGTCTTGGCGGCCATCCCCGTGACGCTGCTGTTCATCACCCGCCGGCATGCGCTCAGCGAGCTGCCCTACCGCTCCCTGCGAGAGCACGCCCTGCAGCAGCAGAAGCTGCTCGACGCCGTGGTCCGCCTGCAGCCGCAGGTCGACCGCCTGGTCGCCCAGTCTGCGCAGGCAGCGAACGCGCTCATCGTCCACGCGCGGCAGCAGGCCGACACCTCGGCGCTGGTGAGCACCGCCGCCGACGCCTTCCGGGAGACGCTCGCCAACGCTGCGGCGGCCGCAGGCCAGACGCAGGCTGGCGCCGAGGCGATGCGCCGGGAGGCGGGCGAGGGAGCCGGGCGGCTGGCCTCGACGCACGCCCGGCTCGAGCAGTTCCTCGTGGTGATGGACGAGGTGCGCAACGGGGTCGAGCATCTCTCGGGGCAGACCGAGCGCACCGACGAGATCATCTCCACCATCGACGAGATCGGGGACCAGCTCGGGCTGCTCGCCCTGAACGCGGGCCTCGAGGCGGCGCGCGCGGGCGAGGCGGGACGGGGCTTCACCGTCGTGGCCGCCGAGCTCAGGCGGCTCCTCAGCGACAGCTCGAGCAGCCTGAGCCGGGCGCGAGACCTCCTGCGCTCGATCCGGCAGCAAGCCAGCCAGGCGGTGCAGGGAGTGTCTTCGAGCGCCGGGCAGCTGCGCGAGCACGTCGGCGAGCTGCGCGCCGCGGCGGGCACCATCGAGCGCATCGTCTCGCGCTTCGAGGAGAACTCGGAGCGGATCGCCGCCGTCTCTCGCGCGGCAGCCTCCCAGCAGGGTGAGGCTGAGCGCGTGGCCCACCTGATGAGTGAGCTGCGCGAGTCCGCCGGAACCCAGAAGTCGTTGGCCGCGGCCCTGTCGGAGGGCATCGAGAAGCTGGCCTGCGAGCAGGGCGATGTCCGCGCGCTCGTCTCCTTTGGCCTCGGCCACGCGGATTCGCGGCAAGGAGAGCCATGAGCCGGGATGCGGACTGCATCGTCGTGGGAGCCGGACCCGCCGGCTGCTCGGCAGCCTTCTGCCTGGCGCGCGCGGGAGTGAACGTGCTCCTGCTCGAGAGGGCCGACGGCTTCCCGCGCAACAAGGTCTGCGGTGACGGCCTGACGCCGGCGTCGGTGCGCGAGCTCGAGGCGCTGGGAATCGTTGGGCCCAGCTCGGGGACGGCCAACTGGGTTCAGGGAGGAGTGCTCTTCTCGCCGAGCGGGACGAGTGTGGACATGGTCGGCAGCCGGGCCTGCGTGATGAGGCGCTCACAGCTCGACGCGGCGCTCTTCCGCAAGGTCGTGGACGCCGGGGTGCGCGTGCAGCTGGCGACGAGCGTGCGCGCCGTGACCATGGACGGCGGCGCCGCCGTGGTGACGACCGCCCGCGACCCGTTGCGCTGCGAGCTGGTGGTGCTCGCCACCGGGTCGCGGTCGTCGTTGCCCATTCTTCACAAGATCCAGCGCCCTCCGCCCGCGGACGCGGTGGCGCGCCGGGCCTACTTCTCCAAGGTCCGCTGGCGTCCTGACCGGCTCCTGTTCTGCTATGCCCGCGAGCTCCTCCCCGCCTATGGCTGGCTGTTCCCCCTGGGGAACGGCGTGGCCAACATCGGGGTCGGGAGCTTCTTGGGCGAGAGCAGCGCCTCCAACCTCGCTCCCGCGTTCCAGCACTTCCAGTCCTGGCTGAAACGGGAAGGCATCCTCGATGAGGCGTGCGAACCCGCGGACGAAGGGACTGATCTGCTGCGGACGGGGATGCGCGGCAACGCGCTGGTGGCCGAACGGCTGCTCGCAGTGGGAGATGCAGCGGCGGCGATCGATCCCTTGAGCGGCGAGGGAGTGTCTCAGGCGCTGCGGTCCGGCCGGCTGGCTGCCGAGACGGCCACCCGCGCGCTGAAGAGCGGGGAGCTGTCGGCGCAGGGCCTGGGCGAATACCGCCGCGCCATGCACGCCACTTATGGCCGCCGTGCCAGACAGGCGCGTTGGGCCCGGCGACTGCTGCGCAGCAGCCGCCTGATCGATGTGTTGGTCGGCGCGGCCCGCGAGCGGCCGGACGTGGCCAATCTGGTCTACGAGATGCTTCTGGGCGAGAAAGACCCATTGCCGACGATGGGGCGGGCCGCCCTGGCCATGGTGACGACCGGAGCCTGGCGACGCCCCTTCTCCAGGCACGAAACCTGATTCGCCGCGCGTCCTGTGAGTCCCGACTTCCGACCCTCGAGGAACCTGCCTGCTGCGGGGCATCGGCGCCGGCGGGAAGAAGATCCGCGGAGGGGCGACGATGTGCTAGAGGGTTTTTGCCGGCGGCAGGAAGCCGCCTTCGATCACGTCTCGAGGATCGAATCCACGAGAGGAACTGAGCGATGAATCGACTGCCGAGAGTGTTGCTCGTGGCTTGCCTCTCCCTCGTGGTTGCCGGTTGTCCGGAAGTCGAAAGCAACTCCGGCGCGGATACGAGCACGCCGAATGCGGACACGGGCGTATGTCCCGAGTCGCTGAGGTGCGGGAGCACCTGTTGCGCCAGCGGCCAACGGTGCATCGACGACACCTGCCAGACGCCGACCCACTGCGAGATCGGCCAGACCGCCTGTGGCAACTCGTGCTGCAGCGACAATACCCACCTCTGCCAGAACGACACCTGCGTCCCCAAGCCAACCTGCCCGGCCGACGAGACCTCCTGCGGCTCGGATTGCTGCGAGAGCGGCATCGAGACCTGCGCTGACGAGGTGTGCATCGGCAGCAACCCGGGCTCCTGCACCATCGCCGCGACCTACGGCTTCATCACCGTGAATGGTGCGGTCCAAGCGGACACGACGTCTTCGGGCGGGGCGTACCGCTACATGTCGGGCGAGCTCCCTGCCGCCGACGGCACCATGGACGCCATCCACCTCGAGCTGTACGAGGGCCACGGCGTGTTCGCCAACGGCCTTGCGACAGGCACCTTCACCCTCGAGGGCGACGAGCTCAACTACGCGACCTGCAGCCTGTGCCTGACGCTCGGTGGCGATCTGACTCAAAGCGGCGCCGGCCAAATCTTCATGGCCACCGGCGGCACGGTCGAGCTCGCATCGATTGAAGGGACCCTGGAAGTGACGCTGCGCGCCGGCACGTTCGCCCAGGTGACGGTCGACCCTCAGACCGCCGCGACGACCCTGGTCCCCAATGGCTGCACCACGGCCATCCAGCAGGTCTTCTTCCACGGCACCATCCCCGTGCCCTGCGATCCGCTCGCCCCGACTGCTTGCGGTGCAGGCGAGGGCTGCTACGTCGACATGGACACCGACGCCTTCGCCTGCGGTCCCGCGGGGAGCGTTGCGGCGGGCGAGGAGTGCACCGAGGTGGGGCAGTGCGTCCCCGGCGCCGAGTGCTTCGGGGACAGCGTCTGCCACAAGCTCTGCGCCACCGCTTCGCCGGGGCAGTGCGAGCCTCTCGAATCCTGTGACCCGTTCTCGGAGGATGGTTCGCTGGGCGCCTGCTTCGAATGCGCCGCCCAGAGGGTTTGCGGAAACGAGTGCTGCGCAATCGACGAGGTCTGCGACGCCACCGCGGGCACCTGCAGGGTCCCTACCCCTTGCGCCCCGCTGGCGCCGACCGCCTGCGGCCTGGAAGAGGGCTGCTACTTCAACATGAGCACCGAGACCTTCGTTTGCGGCCCCGAAGGTCATATTGCGGTGGGAGACGGGTGCCCTGGCGTCGGGAAGTGCGTGCCCGGTGCCGAGTGCGCCACCGATGGCTTCTGCCACGCGCTGTGCAACCCGGCCAGCCCGACCTGCACTCCGCCGGACACCTGTGACCCCATCACCGAGGACGGAACGCTGGGCCTCTGCTTCGCCTGCTCAGCTGCCCAGATCTGCGGCAGCTCCTGCTGCACCGAAGCCCAGAGGTGCGACCCCGCCTCCACCCAGTGCGTCGCCGTCGGTCCTCCTTCCAATGACTCCTGCGGGGCGAACGGCGCAAGCGCGATCCCCCTGACCCTCGACGCGGCACCCTTGGTGGGTTCGACCATCGCCGCCACGGACGACTTCGGCTCCCACTTTTCCCAGGTCTGCCTGGCCGCCGGAGGGCCCTCTTCGACCCCGGGGCCGGACGTGGTCTTCGTCTACACTCCGGCCGCCGACGGCATCTTCATCGTCGAGCTCGTTCCCCAGTTCGATGCCGTCCTTTGGTCCAGCACCGGCACCTGCGGCGGCACCGGAGCGGAGTGCCGGGAGCTGTCCGACACCTTCGGCAACGAGTCCATCCGGGTGGTGGGGGCCGTGGCTGGCACGAGCTACTACATCCACGTCGACGGCTACGCCGCCAACGCGAGAGGGGCCTTCACCATCCAGGTGAAGTCACCTCCGGCTGCGCCGGCCAACGATCGCTGCGGCACCGATGGCGCCGACGCCATTGCCCTGACGCTGAACACGACCATCCCCGGCGACACCAGCGCCGCCGTCGATGACTACTACTACCCGATCTCGACGAGCTGCGACCCCGTGACGTCTGGCCAACTCCGGGGCAACGACGTGGTCTTCAAGTACACCCCGGCTGCGAGTGGCAGCTTCACGGTCACCCTGACCCCGACCACCCAGTGGGATGCCACGCTCTGGTACAGCGTTGGCTCCTGCGGTGATCCGCTGGCCTGCGTGAACGGCGCCGACAGGGGGATGAGCGGCGTGCCTGAGTCGCTCACCATCGCCGGCGTTGCCAGTACGACGTACTACCTCGTCGTGGACGGCTATGCCGGCCTCGCCAAGGGCCCGTTCTCGATCGTCGTCCAGTAGCGAAAGAAAGCGGTCGTTGGGCGGGCCCCTGCCACTTCCGAGATTTGACAGGCACATCTGGCGAACCCTCTCCAGGTCGGAGGAGGTCACCCGCCGTGGCCGCGGCCTCTGCGACAGGTAGAGGTAGAGCAGCTCGTCTTGGATTCTGCGTGAGCACAGGTCCAAGCTCGCGAGCGCGCTCTGGGTCAGCTTTCGTTTTCCTTCGAGCATTCGGCGCGGGAGCACCTGGAGGTCTTCGGCGGCGTAGCCGAGGCTCGCCAAGCGCCTGACCGAGATGCGCAAGAGGGGAAGCCGCCTTTCCTGCAACCTGACGGCAAGAGCCAGGTCACCGTGGAGTACGTCGATGGCTAGCCCGTGCGCATCGACATCGTGGTCGTCTCCACGGCTCGCAAGAGACACGTCCGAGCCCGAGCCCGAGAGCCAGGCCCACCCCCGAGACTCTCGAGCTCCGAGGAGCCTGGGACCCGAGCCCGCCGCCCTGCTAGCCCGAGGCCGGGGCAGATCGAGGTCAGCACCCGAGGCAGGGAGCGCGCCTCACCCCTCCGCGCGCAGGACCCGCAGCCACCGTCCAGGGACCACCAGCTTCGCGCCCTGCCTCATGGGCACGGCAGGGCCAGGATCGAGCAGGTCCACCAGCGCCCGGCCGGGGAGGTTCCCGAGCGGCACCGGGGCCGGATCGGCCGACGCGTTGAGTGCGACCACGACGCGTTCCTCGCCGTCGGTCCGGAGGAAGGCGAGCTGCTCGCCGGAGACATGGAGCTGCGCGTACCCGCCCTGCGTGAGCGCGCGGGATCCCCGGCGGAGGCCCGCGAGCCGGCGGATCACGTCGACCAGCGATCGATCCCCCGCGCGGAGATCCCCCGCGCGGAGCGCCCCCAGGTCCAGCCGGGGGCGCAGCGGGCGGTCGTCGTGCTCGGTGCGCTTACCCAGGAGGCCGAACTCGCTGCCGTAGTAGACCGACGGCACCCCGGGCATGGTGAACAGCAGCCCGTACAGCGGGAAGAGGTGACCACGGTCGCGCAGGAGGCTCGCGACGCGAGAGACGTCATGGTTGTCGACAAAGCCGTAGAGCGGGACGCCGCGGTACAGCCCGCCGGGGCCGAACTGCCGCTGCAGCGCATAGGCGACCTCGAAGTAGTTGCGGTCGTTGAGGCTCGACCAGAGCCCCTTGTAGGCCTCGTAGTTGGTGACCGAGTGCAGCGCCCGGGGATGGGCCTGCTTGCGGTAGTCGCCGTGGACCACCTCGCCCATGAGCCAGATATCGGGCCGGAGCCCGTCGCAGTGGCTGCGCAGCGCCTCGAGGAAGCGCGTGTCCAGCCAGTCCGCGGTGTCCAGCCGCAGCCCGTCCACCTCCAGCTCCCGGACCCAGCGCTCGACCGCTCCGAAGAGGTGGCCGCGGACGTCTGGGTGCTCGAGGTTCAGGCGCGGCAGGTCGGCCACCCCCTTCCACACCTCGCACTCGAAGGGGTCTCCCAGCAGGCTGCGCCGGTCGAAGCGCACGCTGCGAAACCAGTCCCGGAACGCCGAGGACTGCCCGTGGGCCAGCAGATCCTTGAAGGCGAAGAAGGCGCGCCCCACATGGCCGAACACCGCGTCGAGCATCACCCGCACGCCCAGGTCATGGGCGCGGCGGACGAGCCGCGCGAGGTCCTCGAGCGTCCCCAGGCGGCGGTCCTCCTGCCAGAGGTCCGCCGTGTCGTAGCCGTGCGACGAGGACTCGAACACCGGCCCCAGCAGCACCGTCGAGGCGCCGAGGTCCCGGGCGTGCTCGAGCCACGGGTCCAACTCGGCGAGGCGCGGGACCGGCGCCGACGTGAAGTCGTTGCGCGCAGGCGCTCCGCACTGGGCCATGGGGAACAGGTGGTAGACGAACGTATCGCGGGACATGGCTCTCCTCTCTCGGCTGTACCGAGCGGTATAGGCAGTGGGCGTACGAGGACGTCGCGCGCGTGCCCGAGGCGCGGGGCGGGCTACGAGAAGATGCCGTGGACGAACTGGTGGATGGCCTGGCGGCGGAGGGCGTCGTCGAGGCGCGTGTGGCCGTTCAGGGCGAGGGCGACGTAGCTGTTCACCATGCCCAGGAACGTGGCGGCGTAGGCGCGGTGGCGTCCGCGCATGTTGCCGTAGTCGGGGGTGGCCTGGATGAAGAGGTTCTCGAGCAGGGAAAACTGGCGCTCGTGCGCGCGAGCGATGGCCTTGCGGGCCTCGCTCTCGGCGGGGGCGAACCACATCGCCAGGTGCATGCGGTAGAGGTCCGGGTGTTCGGTGGCGAACGAGAAGAAGACCTGCGCGATGGCCTCGAGCGTGGTGGGCAAGTGGCGCTCGTACCGCGCCGCGACCGCCAGCCGCTCGTGGAGCTCCTCGAGGCGCTCGTCGAAGAGGGCGGAGAGGAGGCCGGCTTTGCTGCCGAAGTAGTGGTAGAGCGTGGGCTTGGTGACCTTCGCCGCGTCGACGATCTCCTGGATGCCGACGCCGTCGTAGCCGCGCGCGACGAAGAGCGCGAGGGCACGGTCAAGGATGCGGCTGCGGGTGTCGTTGCTCACGGGAAGACGCTTATACCGAATGGTATACGCAGCGTCAAGCCGGTTGGTCCATCGAATCGCCCGATCCGTTCTACCCGAGTAGCGCGAAGCGCGAAGTCCTCCTCGGTCTCGGCCGGCATCTGGGATGTGCCCCCCCTCGCTGGCGATGGACACGAGCGTACTCGCGGGGGCGGACACTCGAGCCTGGCTGGAAGCGCGCCTGCCGTCGGAGGGTGCAGGGCTCCTAGCGGCTGGCGCCGCGCACCCTGGCTCGAGGCCACCGCGGGCAAACGTTTTCCCACGGTGGCGCCGGCCGCCTGAGCGCGCACACCGGACAAGGTCCTGCGCGCCATCGAAGGAGGCCCGGCAGCCCAAGACCCGCGCCGCAATGCGCGAGGCCCTGTTGAACGTCGAGGACTTCCCCGGCGCTACCGGCCCGCACCACTGTCAACGACCGGGACGACGTGTCCGACCACGTCGTAGTCCGCGGCCTGGGTCACCTCGACCGTGACGATCTCGCCCGGGCGCGCCATCCGTCGTTGATGTAGGTGACCCCGTCGATCTCCGGCGACTGTCCGGAGTGCCGGCCGACGAGCAGGTGCTCGGTCTCGGGGGAGGAGCCTTCGGCCAGCACCTGAAGGCGAGTGCCGACCAGCGCCCGGTTCTGCTCGCGGTTGATGCGTCGCTGCACCGCCATGATCTGGCGGCGGCGGCGGGCGACGGTCTTCGCCGAAACCTGGCCCTCCATCATGGCCGCGCTCGTCCCTTCCTCGGGGCTGTACTCGAAGACGCCCAGCCTCTCGCGCTCAAAACTCTCATTTCGGGGCGACCTTGGTCAGCGCCGCGCGGCCGGCGGGGGTGAGCCGGTACTTCTGGAGGCGGCTGTTCGGCCTGTCGGGGACGGTCATCTCGACGAGCCCCGAGGCAAGCGCCGGGGCGATATACGCGTGCTGGAGGTGCATCCGGTCCTTGAGCCCGAGCTCGCCGCGAATCTCGGCGCTGCTCAGCTCCCCCGGCCCTGCGAGCGCCTTCAGGAGAAACCCGACTTGCGGGGTGACTTGCGGGGTGACTTGCGGGGTGACTTGCGGGGTCACGCGGGCGGCAGCCCCCGCCACCGGCACCCGGAACGTGACCACCGCAGCGCCCGTGATCTCGCGGAACTCCGGCGGGGCGATGCCTGCTGCCTCGCACATCTCGGCGACGCGGTTGGTGCCGCGGCCCCAGCGCTCGATCAGCCCGGTGCGGTGAAAGACATCGGCGATGATCGGGTTGCGCTGAACCGAGAGGTGCTCGCGCTTGAGCGACTCCGGGGTGATGCCGTTCGGGTACCTGCCGGCGCTCCAGACCTCGACGCGATCGTCAAAGATGGCGAGCGAGATGGCGCCACCAGCGATCGAGTAGTCGCGGTGGATGAGCGCGTTAACCAGTATCTCCCGCATGGCATCGGGCGGGACGAGCGGCGTCTCGACCCGCCGCAGCTGCTCCGGGACGATCTTCGCCGGCAGCGGGAAGTGGCGCTGGCAGAAGAGCTGCGCCTCCTCGAGGAGCTTGAAGGCCGGCCCGCGGATCTGCCGCTGGTCCATGAACTCGGTCTTGGTGACGCCCCGGAACCGCGCCATGCGCAGCTCGCACTGCGGGTAGTCCGGCATGAACGTCTTGCCGAAGACCACGACCGCAGCGCGCAGAAGCTTGCCGTCCTTGCGCACCCCGAGGCGGTCGAGGGCGGTGGTCAACTTCTGCGCCGACGGGCCGGTCAGGCGCCCGATCGACTCGATGCTCTGGAGGATCCGGAAGACCTCGTCGCGGTCGATGTCCTTGATCGTGATCTCGTCGGCGACCTGGTTCTCCCAGCGCCGGCGGCTGTGCGCACGCTCAAAGAGGAGCGCTTCGTAGCGCTCCTGCGACATCTTGCGCGTCGTGTTCCCCACGCGCTCGTAGGCGCGGCCGTCGAAGGTGAAGGGCACCGAGTCGGTCGCGCCGGCGACCGACAGGACGACGACGCTGAGGCCGGACCCGACCGCGACCATCTCGACGTCGACCTCGAGCGGCGGCTCGAAGCGGTCGCGCTGGCCCGCGATGTCGTGCTGGGTCTGCTCGCTCACCTGTTGGCCGACGATCTTGCCGTCGGGCTTCACGCCAATGACTACCTTGCCGCCGCCCGCGTTGGCGAACGCGCAGAGGGTCTGCATGGCCTCGCGGAGCTCGCCGGTCGAGCGCTTGAACTCGAAGGTCTTTGACTCGCCTCCCGAAACAAGTGCCGCAATGCTCTTGGCAGCGCTCGACCGTGGCATCTCTAGACACCTCCTGCTGCCTGCGTCTTCGCCTCCTTCATCGCGAGAAACGCCCTAAACATGGGATGGACGTGGAACCGCGAGATATTGGCAAGATTCAAGGATGCGATCTGGTGCGAACCCAAGTACTCGCTGCCTCTACGCCTCCGGGCCTTGAGCCTACCTACGGCCTGCTCTCGGATAGAGCCCACCGTCCGCGGCAGGCAGAGCTCGTCCTCCCTCAGCTCGGCCAGGAACGTCTCCAGGTGCGTGCGCACCGCCTCGTGCAAGACCGTTTTCTCCGGCTCCCTTCGCACATAGCCAGGCTTGAGGGGCGCGCTTGCGGCACCCCGGGTCGCTTCCCAGTTCTCTGGCTTCCCCCTGAGCATCTGGATGTGCCCCCCCTCGCTGGCGATTGACACGAGCATACTCGCGGGGGCCGACACTCGAGCCGTGCTGGGACCGGAGGGTGCAGGGGGCCTGGCGGCTGGCGCCGCGCTCGCCTCGAGCACCTTGACCGCTGCTCAGCCGGCCCTGGCTCGAGGCCACCGCGGGCAAACGTTTTCCCACGGTTGCGCCGGCCGCCTGAGCGCGCACTCCGGCGAGGTCCTGCGCGCCATCGGAAGAGGCCCAGCAGCCCTAGGCCCGCGCCGCAACGCGCGAGGCTCGGTTGAAGGTCAAGGACTTCCCCGGCGCTACCGACCCGCACCACAGTCAACGACCGGGACGACGTGTCCGACCACGTCGTAGTCCGCGGCCTGGGTCACCTCGACCGTGACGATCTCTCCGGGGCGCGCCATCCCGTCGTTGATGTAGGTGACCCCGTCGATCTCCGGCGACTGCCCGGAGTGCCGGCCAACGAGCAGGTGCTCAGTCTCGGGGGAGGAGCCCTCTGCCAGCACCTGGATACGGGAGCCGACCAGCGCCCGGTTCTGCTCGCGGTTGATGCGCCGCTGCACCGCCATGATCTGGCGGCGGCGGCGGGCGACGGTCTTCGCCGGGACCTGGCCCTCCATCATGGCCGCGCTCGTCCCTTCCTCGGGGCTGAACTCGAAGACGCCCAGCCTCTCGAAGCGCTGCTCGCGCACGAAGGCCTCGAGCGCCGCGAAGTCCTCCTCGGTCTCGCCGGGCAGACCGACGATGAGCGAGGTGCGCAGCACGAGCCCCGGGACGCGCTCCCGGAGCTTGCCGAGCAGCGCCTTGATGAAGGCCGACCCGCGTCCGCGGCGCATCGAGCGCAGGAGCTTGTCGCTGACGTGCTGGAGGGGCATGTCGAGGTACTTGACGATCTTCTCCTCGCCCGCGATGACCTCGATGAGCTCGTCGGGGAAATCGCGCGGGTAGGCGTAGTGGAGGCGGATCCACCGGGGCCCCTTCACCTTGCACAGCTCGCGCAGCAGGGTGTGCAGGCGGGGCCGACCCGGCAGGTCATTTCCCCAGGCAGTCAGGTCCTGGGCGATGAGGTTGAGCTCCACGCACCCGTCTCGAGCGAGCTTGCGCACCTCCGCCACCACGTCCTCGGCGGGCCGAGAGTGCTGGGCCCCGCGGATCTGGGGGATGACGCAGAAGGCACACTTATTGTCACAGCCCTCGCTGATCTTCACGTACGCGGTGTACGAGGGCATGGAGTTTATGCGCGGCGTGCGCGCGTCGTGGATGTAGTCCGGGTCGGGGATCAGGGCGCGGGGTGCGTCCTCGGCGTCCAGCAGGTCGGCGACCTGCACGTAGGCGCCGGTGCCCACGAAGTGGTCGACCTCAGGGAGCTCCTCGAGCAGCTCGGCGGCGTAGCGTTGGGGCAGGCACCCGGCGACCACCAGCGCGCGGCAGGTGCCCGCCTTCTTGTGCTCGGCCATCTGAAGGATGGTCTGCACCGACTCCTGCTTCGCGTCGTGGATGAACGAGCAGGTGTTGACCACGATCACCTGCGCGTCCTGGGGGCGCTCGACCAGCCGCCAGCCTTTCTTGACCAGGGTCCCGAGGATGACCTCGCTGTCCACGCGGTTCTTCGCGCAGCCCAGCGTGATGAGGAAGACCGACCGGCCGTCGGCGAGGGTTGCGTCCATGGTGGCTTGCTCCTACCCCGGCCGAGCCGGAACCAACGAGGGTTGCCGGAGCTTCAGGCCCCAGACCCCAGACATCAGGTCAAAGCCACCTGGAGTCTGGGTCTGAAGCCTGGAGCCTGAGGCTTTATTCGTCCCAGAACATCGGCTCGCGCTGCTGCAGGAACGACTTGATGGCCGCCAGGGCCTCGGGCGCCACCTTGTCGAAGGAGATGCCCATGCCGGGGAAGACGCCCGGGGCGTGGTCGGCCGTATCGCGGACCCAGCGCACGCGCCCTGGGACCTTGACCGCGGGGCGACCCGGCAGCGCCAGCGCAACCTCCACGGGCGTGTCCGGCTCGAGCAGCTTCTCGTACGTGGCGACGAAGACGCCGCCCTCCGACAGGTCGCCCGAGAAGCCGGTGAAGAAGTTGGACTCGCTGCTGAGCGTGACCTCGGCCTGCACGCGCTGGCGGGGCGAGAGGCGAGCCTCCTGGGGCAGCCCGGCAGCACGCACGGGAGGCGCTTGGAGCTCGGCTGGGGTCGGCCGGTTCGACCAGGCAGGGGGGCGCGCGACGACGGGCGGAGCCACCGGCTGCACCGGAATCCAAGCTGCCCGAGAGGCGACCGCCGGCGGCGCAGCCGGCCGCAGGACGGGCGGCGTGAGCGCCGCCGCCGCCTGGGGTGCACGGCTCTCCGGGCGCCCGGCGAGCGAGGTCAGGGGAGCGGGGAGCCGTTCCGCCTCAGCCCTCTTCGCCGCCTCGGCCTTCTGCGCCGCTTCGGCTTGGGCGGCC
>JACRCT010000227.1 GCA_016218885.1 Deltaproteobacteria bacterium
GCGGCAGAGGCGGCATCGGCGATGCCGACCGGGCGTTGGCAGGCCAGCGCGCACCAGACGAGGGACAGGCCCGTCATCCGTCTGATACGCGCCCTCCTGTCGCTGCACCGCATGGAATCCATTCTGGCCCCGGGGCCCCTGGACCTCAATTGCCGGATCGGTCGCCACACCGAACGACTCAGCGCCGGCTCAGCTCGGAAGCCAGGAGGCTGATCAGGCGCAGCTGCTTCGCATCGAGGCGCTTGAGCCGCCGGATCAGCCGCCGGACCTCCGGCTTCTCGCCGCCATAGGTCGCCGGGGGCTCGGCCGCGCCGGAGTCGCCTCTGAGCCCCAGAAGGGCATCGGCCGCAATTCCCAGGACCCGGCTCAGCTTGCGCAGAGTCTCGACGCTGGGAAGCATGAGCCCGCGCTCCAGCCGCCCGTAGACCTCGGTGGCAATGCCGACCCGCTCGGCGACATCCGCCTGAGTCAAGCCGGCTCGTACACGCGCCGCCCGCGCCACGTCGCCCAAAGCCATTGCCAGCTCGTCGTCCATCGCACCCCGTCCGGTAGGTTCTATGGAGCTTCTAGAACCCTACGGGTTGGCTTGCGAGAACCTGTATGGTAGTGTCTGTCATATAGGACCCTTTGGGTAGTACCCGGGAAAAGGGGGGAAGCCAGATGCCTTCGGTGCTCGTCGTCGACGACGATGTTTTGATCCTCGCCGCGCTGATTAGGATCTGTCGCCGCTTCCCAGTCGAGCTGCGGTCTGCGACCTCTGCCCCGGAGGCTCTCGCGCTCATCGAGCAGAGGCCCCCTACCCTGCTGATCACGGACCTGCGGATGCCGGTGATGAACGGTCTGGAGCTCATCTACGCCGTCCAGCAGAAGTTCCCTGCGGTGCGCTGCGTGCTGCATACGGCCGACAGCGGAATCGACTGCGAGCCCGGCATCGAGATCCTCATCAAGCCCTGCGAGATCGACGTCCTGGACCGCCTCATCAGCTCCATCGTCGTGGCGACCTGAGGCCTCTTCCCTCGCCCGAGGCTCGGGTCGCTTCGCGCGGTGGGCCCGGTCATTGCAATCGGCCCGCGCCGCCGGGTCCTTCGCGCGACCGAGCATCTGCGCGGAGCCGAGGACTCGAGACCACGGTGCGTGGCCTCGAGTCCTGACTGGTGTGGTCGGCCCGGCGTCCACCCTCACCCCCGAGGCTCCGCCGATGACGGTCCTTGCCTTCGCCCCCGCCCTGCTGCTCATGACGAGCGGCGCGGCCCAACCCGTGGTCTGGGTCACTCACGCCACCGCGAAGATCCGCCCGAGCGACGCGCCCGGCACGGGATCCAGCGCAGACATCAAGGCCGCCCGCAACGAGTTCGAGGCCTTCCAGGTCGCCCTCCACGGGGGCGCTTCCGGGCTCACGGGCGTGCGCGCCGCGGCCCCCACCCTCGCCGGCCCGGCAGGCCACGCCATCCCCGCTGCCAACGTGCGGCTCTATCGCGAGGCGCTCCTCAATACCCCCTACGCCTCCACGATGGAGTCTTCCGCCGGCGAGTGGCCCGACCCCTTGGTGCCCGACATCGACGAGACGGCGAACGAGCAGCGCAACGCCTTCCCCTTCGACGTCCCGCCGGAGCGCAACCGCGCGCTGTGGATCGAGGTCCTCGTCCCGGTGGACGCCATGGCTGGCGAGTACACGGGCGTGCTGGCCCTGACCGCCGATGGTGGCTGGTCCGCCACGGTGTCGGTGAGCCTCACGGTGTGGCCTTTCACCCTGCCCTCGACTGCCAGCCTCGCCTCGACCTTCAAGCAGGACTGGGACGCCCTCTGCCAGGCGTACTACGGCGGCTACGGCGCCCCGGAGTGCGGCGAGGCAGGCATCGTGCGCACCCACCAGCAGCTCGCCGCCTTCATGCTCGACCACCGCCTCACCGTGGACATCGGCTACGCCGGTCCCGCCAAATCCGGCGCGAGCTACGACTGGGCAAGCTGGGACGCCCAATACGGCCCCTACTTCGACGGCACCGCCCCGACCCGGCTCGCGGGCGCGAAGCAGACGCTCATCCGCTACGTCTGGAACAGCAGCCAGGCGAGCTACGCGGCGTGGGCCCAGCACTTCCGCCAGAAGGGCTGGTTCGATCGCACCTTCGACTACACCTGCGACGAGCCGCCCGCGACCTGCGCCTGGCGCGACATCAACAGCCGCGCCGCCACCATCCACGGGGCCGATCCCGAGTTCCGCACGCTGGTCACCACCACCGTCGGCGAGGCCGACTCCAATGGCGTGCTGGGCTCGATCGACATCCTGGTGCCGGTGATCAACGCCATGCACGACAAGGGCGGCAGCAGCCAGCGCTCCCGGTACGACGCCTTCCTCGGCGACTCCAGCCACCGCCTGCTCTGGTACCAGAGCTGTATGAGCCAGGGATGCGGCGGCGATGGCGCCAAGTCGTACGACCCCTACTTCAACGGCTGGGCGACGGTGATGATCGACGCGCCCGCGGTGCGCAACCGCGCCATGGAGTGGCTCTCCTTCACCTACGACATCTCGGGAGAGCTCTATTGGGACACGACCTACGCCTTCAACTTCGGCAACGACCCCTGGACCAACCAGTGGTTCTTCGCCGGCAACGGCGACGGGACGCTGCTCTACCCGGGCACCCCGCGCAAGATCGGCGGCAGCACGCCGGTCCCGGTGGCGAGCATCCGGCTCAAGATGATCCGTGAGGGCATGGAGGACTACGAGTACCTCAAGCTCGTCTCCGATCTGGGCGATCCCGCCTTCGCCAAGGAGCAGGCCGCGCTCGTCGCCGCCAACCCCTTCACCATCACCGCGAATCCGTCGGCCCTCTACGCGGTCCGCGAGGCCCTCGCCGCACGCATCCTGGCGCTGAGCGGTCCCGCGCCCTGCAGCGACGGCACCGTGGAAGGCCAATGCTCGGCCAGCCAGCCGCTGCGCTGCACCGCGGGGACGCTGGTCCCCTCCTGCGAGAGCTGTGGCTGCCCCGCAGGGCTGACCTGTGGCGCGCCGGGCGAGTGCATTGCCGCACCCGGCGGCACCGACGGGGGCGACTCGCTGCCGGGCAGCGACGGTTCGCAGACGGGGCGGGATTCATCTTCGGTCCCCGGACCGGACGGCTCGAGCCCGACCTCCGGCCACGACACCGGGACGGCATCCGATGAGACCCGACAGGAGCCACCGAGCGCGAGCTGCCAGACCGTGGCCGGCGCTCCGTGGTCCGCAGCACTCGCACTGGTATTGGGGCTCGCCTTCCGACGCCGCCGCGCCGAATAGCCACCGGGCATCAGCGTTCCCGCGCTGCGGTCTTGCCACCGTGGCGCTATAGGTAGGCGCATGCGCGTGCGACTCTTCACCTTGGTCCTCCTCGCCGGTTGCACCGGCGAGGTCCTCGGCTCGTTCGACGCGGCCCGTGGCTCCGAACTCGACGCCGCGAGCCTCGCCGATGGGGCGATCGTTTCGGCCTCGGACGCGGCCGCCCCAAAGACCGATGCTTCCCGTGCAGAGCCCGACACCGGAGCGAGGCCCCAACTCGACGGGTCCTCGATACCTGGCGACGCCGCCTTGCACGAGCCCGACGCCGACGTGCCCCAGCCCGATGCCGGCCGTGGTGGCGACGCGGGCACACTGCCCGGGCCCGACCTCTGGATCACCGCCTACATCGCGGGCTGGAACCTGAACGTTCCACCCAACGCGGCCTACGGCACGATGCCCGGCACCGCCGTCGACTACAGCGCCTTCACCCACGGCATCCTCTTCGCGCTGGGAGTGGAGAGCGACGGCACGCTCTGCTGCATCGCGGACTGGGACACGTTTGCCCCCGACCGCATCCGCTCGACCATCTCCGGGGGCCACGCCGTCCACCGTCCGATCCTCTTCTCCATCGGCGGCGCCGGGAACACCGAGTTCGCCACGGCCATCGCCACCCCCGGGACCCGCACCACGCTCGTGGGCGAGGTCGTCAACGTCCTTTCGACCTACGGCTTCGATGGCGTCGATCTCGACATGGAGCCCATCGGCTTGGGCGACGAAGCCCACTACCAGAGGTTCGTCGAGGAGCTGGTCCCCGCCCTCGCCGCCAAGACCACGCCGCTGCTGCCCCGGCCGCTGCTCACCGCCGCCTGCGGCTCGGGCAACGCCGCGATGTTCGCCTCGCTCGCCGGCTCGTTCGATCAGATCAACCTGATGACCTACGACATGAGCGGCGCTTGGGGCGGCTGGGTCACCTGGCACAACTCGCCGCTCTTCGATGGCGGCTACCGGTTCCCTTCGACCAACGGCCCGGTCCCCTCGGCCAACCGCATGGTCGACGAGATGATCGCCGCGGGCGTCCCGGCCAGGAAGATCGGCATCGGGCTCGACCTCTACGGCTACGTCTGGAAGGGCGGCGCAGGGACCGCTACCGGCGGCGTCACCGCGCCCCGGCAGGAGTGGACGAACGCGCCCACCGTCGAGAGCAACGTCTCCTACGCGGACATCCTGGCCAACTACTACCAGGCCAGCCGCTACCACTGGGACTCACAGGCCGAGGCCGCCTACCTCTCCATCGACGACCCCAGCAATGCCAACGACCGCTTCGTCTCCTACGACGACGAGACCACCGCTCAGAAGAAGGTCGACTACGTTCGGACCAAAGGCATCGGCGGGATGATCCTCTGGGAGCTCGGCGGCGCATACCTGCCCAGCGCGCCTGCCGGCAAGCGAGACCCGCTGCTGCAGGCCGTCCGGACGGCCGCCGGCCTCTAGCCCCGCGGGTAGCTGCCGACCCATGAGTCGCCCCGCGCCTTGCGCCCGCCCCCGCTCAGGGTCGGCTTCCAGACGCTTCCCGTGGGTGGAGGCCGACCCCTCGCCCGCCTGGCCGCCCGACGTCGTTGCGACCGGGCATGGCAGGTGCAAGCCTCTTGCGCGACCGATTCTTGGAAAGGAGCCGTCATGGGCCAGGAGACCTCGAAGCTCGAGGCAAGCGCCGCCAGGGCCGTTGAGGATACCCAAGCGCACGAGGCCCGCGACAGGACTCTCGATTCCTGCGTGAGGCGCGAACGTCGCCCGGTGATCGTCTTCGAGGAGGGATACAAGATCCTTCCCCTCGAGGAGGCGCTCGCCCGCCTGAACGAATAGCCGTAGGCCCCGCCCGTGGGCCCGAGCGCCCATAGGCCCCGCGCCCGTAGGCCCCGCGCCCGTAGGCCCCGCGCCCATAGGCCCGAGCGCCAGCGAGCCGGCAGCGCAACATCCCGGACGGCGTGGGGTACAGCGGCGAGCGCCAGCGAGTCCGGCTCCCCACCAGGTGCGGCATCCGCGGGAAGCCCTACCCGCCGTCATCCCTTCACACCACGACCTCTGGATGCCGCTGGATTGGGCTCCTCGCGGGTGTGCTGCACATAGCGGTTGCCGGTTCGCTGGCGCTCATCGCCGCACTCCTTGCCCTTCGTGGTCAGGCTCTGCCGGCTCGCTTGCGCTCGGGCCTATGGCCTATGGCCTATGGCCCATGGCCAACGGCCTGCGGGGACGGTGACTGCCTCCTTGGGCGACCTCGAAGGGCTCGCTTGTCAGGAGCGGCGGTTGTCGCTCCTCGTCGGGCGCCGCAGGCTTTCTTGAAGGTACACCTCCATGCAAGTGCGCAAGACCATCGATTGCCGGCAGTTCCCGAACAACCCGCAGGGCTGCTCCGTCACCATCACCGGCAGGGAAGACGAGGTTCTGAAGGCCGCGGTGAGACATGGTCGGACGGTCCACGGCTACCCGGACAAGCCGGAGACGCGAGCCGAGCTAGCGTCCGCCATGAGGCCTGAAGGCCCCCTGTCTGCGCAGCCGGGACGGAAGGTGGCCGATTGCCGGTCGATCCCCAGCGAGATCAACTGCTCGCTGACCTTCTCCGGCCCGGAAGAGGAGGTCGTGAAGGTAGTGACGGAGCACGCGGTGGAAGACCATCACGAGCCCTATTCGCCGGAGCTCGTGAAGATGATCCGCGACGGCTTGGTCGACGAGACCCGCTTCCAGGAGTCGGCGCCAGCGCCGGGGCCCTGAGCTCGCGGATCAGAAGCGCGCTTGGATGAGGGCGTTGAAGCCGAAGATGGAGGGGGCCACCTCGACCGGTTTGCTCCCAGTAGCGTCGTATCGGAATTCAAAGCGATTGCCTTCGTGTGTGTAGCAAGCCTCGCCGACCGCCGACACTTTCCACACGTCCCAGCGCAGAGTGGCTTTGAGCTCGTAGACGGGCTTCACACTGGCCGAACTCGGTATGGATATGAACGTGTTCAGGTCCTTGACCAGGACTCGGTGCCCGTGCCCGGACGGTACACCATAGTCATTCGCCATGAACCACGCAGGGGCGCCTACACCGACAATGAGGCCAGGAGTCAGGCCCGCGCGTTCGAAATGGTAGTCCATCCCGGCAGTGAGACCGAACTCAGGAGAGATCTCGGTCTCGCGTGGAAGCCCCGTGAATTGCGGGTAGCTCGGCACGCTCTGCAGGAGCCAGGTCAGCGAGCGGCTCTGCCCCCGCAGGAAGGCTCGCAGTGAGTCCCACTTCATCCGGGCTTCAACCGAGGCCGCGTAGCCAGCCTGGCTCACCGTCCGTCCGTCCTCGTCGGGGGAGGCGAGCCCTCTCTGGTCGAAGATCAAGCCCTCTGCGATTACGGCCGCGGAGAAACCTCCAAAGTATGGCTCACGGCGCGTCAGCTTCTCGTACCCCTCCGGATCGGAGCTGTATCTCGAGAAATCGACCGGGGCGCCTACGACCGGACCACAGTGATAGATGAGCCGACCGGCGAGCGCTCGACCCGCGACGGAGGCGCCAAGGACGGAGGTACTGGGATTGGTCCCCTGCTCCGCGTAGCCGCCCGAGACCTCGACCTGCAGCCTGGAGAAGAGATCCGCGCCTCCACTCAGGAGGACGGTGTATTGGCGCTCGGCATCGTGGGTCTTGTCGTTCAGCATCGCCAAGCTCTTCAGCGCCAAGCTGCCGTACCAATTCTCGCGGGCGAGCTTGAGCTCGGCGCCGGAGATCGTTCGGCCGTAGGGGCCGTAGGTGGTGGAGTAACTGGCGGCGCGGGTATTCAGCGTCCCCTGCCACATCAAGTCCGACTCGTATCCGAGGTAGAGCCGGTTGGCGTGCAGCGGCAGGATCGTGAGCGAGAGCCCCTCGCCCTGCTCCCATGGCGAAGGCCGCCACGAGAACCGCAAGTAACTCGAGTTGTCGGTGAGTTGTAGCCCCTCTCTTCCGTATCCGTATCCGTGTCCGTACCCGTTCCCGGCAAAGAGCGAGATCTCCGCCTCAGCGCTCACGCCCTCCCAGAACTCCACCGCTCGCAGCGTGGTTCCCAGGTAGAAGCCGGTATCGAAGCCGTTGTTCTCGACGTCGCTGCCGCCAACGAGAAATGTGGGCCGCAAGGAGAGCCAGTCCTCCTCTGCGCGCGCGGCGTTGGACGACACCAGGGTGAGAGCCAGCACGAGGCAGACAATCCAGTTCCGGGACAAGCACGCCCTCCGCGTTTCGGTGGTCGCGCTTCGGGCTGCTGACGATCCGTGAAGCGCGCGAGGACGCAACGTATCACCACGGATCAGTCCCGTCGCTATCCGGTTTGCTCTGTGGCGGCCGGCACCTGGAAGTGCACCGTGGTGCCCTTGCCCGCCTCGCTCGTGACGCTGATCCGTCCGCCGTGGGCCTCGACGATGCGCCTGGCCAGCGCGAGCCCCATCCCTATTCCACCGGTGCCGCGGGACCGGCTGCGCTCGGTTCGGAAGAAGGGGCGGAACAGGTCCGGCAGGTCCGCGGCCTCGATCCCAATTCCCTGGTCGATGATCTCCACCGTCAGCCCCTCTCGCGCCGAAGCAGCGAGGACGACCGGCTGCTCGACATCAGAGTACTTCGCGGCGTTGTCGAGCAGGTTGTCGACGACCCGGCGCAGCATGGCCTCGTCGGCGTCGATGATGGGCAGCATCCCCTCGACCCTGATCTCCAGCGTGCGCTCGGGCCGCGCGACGCGGAACCGCTCGGCGGCCGCGTCCAGCACGCTCTGCGCCGCGACCCTGGCGCGCCGCAGCGGTGGCGCCCCGCCCCGAGTGCCCATCAGGTCCAGGCGCGCGGCGGTCAACACGTCCTCGACCAGCCGCTCGAGCTCGCCGAGGTCGGTCGCTATCTCCGACAGGTAGCGCCGCGCCCGTTCCAGGTCCCCCTCCGCTGCCAGCTCCAGCGCGACCCGGATGCGAGCCAACGGCGTGCGCAGCTCGTGCGAGACGTTGGCCAGCAGCTCCTTCTCCCCGCGCACCAGCTTCTCCAGCCGCTCGGCCATGTCGTCGAAGGCCACGGCGAGCTTGCCCACCTCGTCGTTGCGCTTGAGCCCGGCCCGCGCCGTCAGATCGCCGGACCCCAGCCGCTGCGCCGCCGCGGTCAGCCGCTCCAGCGGAGAGAGGATGGTGCGCGCCAGTGGGAAGGAGCCGAGAGCGAGGACGATCAGGATGAGCGCCAGCCCCGCGGCGCCGCGCGTGAGCGGCCCGGCCAGCGGCATCCCACCGCTGGCGACGTAGGCGACCACCACGCCGTCCTTGCGGATGGGTACGGCGAAGGCATGGCGGCCACGCACGTGGATGGGCCCACGCTTGAGGCGCCGAACGTCGCGCTCCTCCAGCGGGGGAATGGGCGGCTCGACGTTGGTCGCCACCTGCGTGCCGTCCACGCGGTAGACCGTCATCTCCACGCCGATGAGGTCGCGCTCGCGCCGGAGATCGCGCTCCACTATCTCGGGGCGATCGAGGTCCCCGGCGCGCGAGCTCAGGTAGTCCTCCAGCCGCTCGGGATAGGCGCGCCACGCCGGGGTCCGGCCAAAGAGCCAGCCGGCGATTCCCAGCGCCACCGCGGTCAGGGCCAGCAGCCCGACGCCGTGCAGGTAGACCTTCCAGAAGAGACGGCCGTGGCGCTGACGCTTCACTCGCTCTCCCGGGAGAGGAGGTAGCCTGCGCCGCGCACCGTCTTGAGCCAGCGCGGATGGCGCGGATCGTCGCCGAGCTTCTGCCTCAGCCGGGACACGTGCACGTCGATCGAGCGGTCGAACGACTCCTCGGAGCTGCCCTTGGCGAGCTCCATGAGCTGCTCGCGGGTGAGCACGCGGCCGGCTCGCTCGGCGAGGGCCCGCAGCAGGTCGAACTCATAGCTGGTGAGGGAGAGCTCCCGCCCCGAGAGCGTGGCGCGTCGCTGCGCGGGATCCACCACCAGCTCTCCCACCGAGACGGTGCGGACCGCAGGGCCCGCCTGGCCGCGCGTCCGGCGCAGCACCGCGCGGATGCGCGCCAGCAGCTCGCGCGGGGAGAAGGGCTTGGGCAGGTAGTCGTCGGCGCCGAGCTCCAGCCCCATCACCCGATCGGCCTCCTCGCCGCGGGCGGTGAGCATCAGGACCGGCACGTCGGAGCGCTCGCGCAGCGCGCGGCAGACCTGGAGGCCATCCATGCTGGGGAGCATCACGTCGAGCAGCACCACGTCGTAGCGGTGCCGCAGCGCCTCGTTCAGGCCCTGGGCGCCGTCGGAGGCCACCGTCACCACCACCTGGTGGCCCTGGAGGTACTCGGCGGTCAGGCGGGCGAGTCGCTCGTCGTCCTCGACGAGGAGCGCGGTCACGGTGGGTTCGGTGGTGGTCATGGCTGGAAGCCGAGAGTCAACAGTCGGCCGTCGACAGTCAACTGCGGAGAAGGGGTCGACAGGAACCGGAGGCCCGCGCGATGGCCCGGCCGTGGCCCGAATGGCCACGGCCGGCGGGAGCAGATGCAACCGCGCTCTCACTCCCTGGGATGATGCCAGCGGCCACCCTCGCGGTGGTGCTCCTCGGCCTTCTCGGCCAGCTCGGCGCGCTGCGCGGGGCTGAGGATGCCGTGCAGCTCGATGGCCCCGTCGGCGGCCTTGTGCGCGAGCGCCCGGAACTCCTCCACCCGCTGGTCGATCAGGGCGTGCAGGACGCGAGAGTCGGGCTTGTCGGACTTCCACATCTGGGTGAGCTGCTCGTGCACCTGCGCCCGCGCCTCGTGCATCGGCTTGGCCTCGGCCAGCAGGCGGTCCTTGAGCGCCAGGACCTGCTGCCGCTGCTGCGGGGTGGCCTCGAGATCGTCGAGGACGTCGTTGATGCGCCAGGTCACGAAGCGGTCGAGCTTCTTGGGGTCCATCGCCCCGCGCCCCATCGACGGGCCGAAGCCGAAGCCGGCGAGAAGACCAATGGCGGCGATACCCAGGGCGACGAACAGCAGCTTGCGCTTCATGTCTTCCTCCGTTGGTGGTCCGACCGAAGCGGCCGGCACGCAAGGAAGAATGAGGTCCGGCCATTGCCGCCTCTTTGCCCCCAAGTGAAGTTCTATGAAGCCACCGGACCCGCCTCCTCCAGGCAGACGCGTCCACCAACTACGTTGTCCATAGGCCGATGGGATGGCACTCTCCGCGGCCTTCGCAGCCGGTCTCGCTCATCACCTGGAGAAGAAATGAAGAAGACCATGGCCGTCGCGGTGTCGCTGATGGGAATGCTCTCGTCGTCCTGGGCCAAGGCCGAGACGAGCGCGACCGGAAGCCTCGCCCTCCTCGATCGCCCCCTGGTCCTGCGCGAGAGCGAAATCGCTCCCTCGGTGCGCACTGAGATCACCAATGCCAGCATCCACGGCGTGAATGGAACGGGAGCATCTCTGGTGATCGGGGCCGACGTCGGGCTCACCGATAGCCTCCAGGTGGGGATGGCCATCGGCATGCCGCTGATCCCGAACCCCGACTTCGGGGCCGTCGTCGGCAGCGGCGTCTGGGGGATGCACGAGGCTTATGGGGCCCGGCTCGACATTGCCTACTCCCGGGATCTGTCGACGGACTTCTCCGACAGCTCCAGCAGGAGCGCGGTGCACGTGGGTCTCGGCCTGCCGGTCAAGCTCACGCTGAGCCCGATTCTCGCCGTCGTCAGCGGCGGCACCGCCGCCTCGAGGTTCGGGCGTTTCCTCAACAAGGCCGCCTCGAACGGCCCTTTCACGGTTTCCACCTTCTCTCTCACCCCGGTCTTCGGTTCCGACCTTGTGACCTACTCCCACTCGAGCTTCGAGGAGTCCTCCAGCGACGGAGTCACCCTCAACCTCCCGCTCGGACTCCAGGTCCAGCCGCACGAGCGCTTCGCGCTGGCTCTTCGGACCGGCTACGTTCTCTCCTATGCATCCTCGAGCTCCAGCGCGGGCATCTTGGGCTCCATTTCCACCAGCGCCACCGCCCACTACCTGCCTATGGAGATCGAGGCGGTGGCCAGCGTGCTTCCGCAGCTCGACGTCGGCGCGAGCTTCGGCCTCATGGGGGCCCTCAGCTCAAGCCTCTCGTTCGGCTCAAGCTCGTTGAGCCTAGATACCGGCTATGCCGATATCCGCATGATCACGGTCTTCGCACAGGGCCGCTTCTGAAGAGCGACCGCGGGCACCGCTCTACTCGTTCCGGGGCGGTGCCTCGATTCGCTACTGACTGCCTCGGCGTTCACGGGAATCCGCCGGCTGAAGGCGGCGGCTACACAAACAAAGGCCGCCTTCGCGGGCTCCCCTGAGGTCCACCTCGCAGGCCTCACGAGGCCGTCCCCGAAGCCCCGAGTCGCAACTTGCCCCACGGCATCATGCACGACGTCGTGCATGATCCTTCGCTCTGCCCAGACCTCCCCGAAGCCCTCGATTCGCAACTTGCCCCACGGCGACCTGCACGACGTCGTGCAGCTGCCTCCGCCCTGCCCAGACCTCCCCGAAGCCCCCGAATCGCAACTTGCCCCACGGCGACCTGTACGACGTCGTGCAGGTTCCCTCCGCCCTGCCCGGACCTCCCCGAAGCCCCGAGTCGCAACTTGCCCCACGGCATCCTGCACGACGTCGTGCATGATCCTCCGCCCTGCCC
>JACRCT010000220.1 GCA_016218885.1 Deltaproteobacteria bacterium
GAGGCATAGCGGGCGGGGATGACGGCGATGGAGGAGCTCATGCGGCGCCTCCATAGCAGAGCTCGGCCCACCGCGGAAGGAAGCGGGGCCGCGGCCTCGCGCCGCCGCCGCTCGGCAGGCCGTTCAGCGCTGTTGCCGTCCCGTCCCCGAGGCGGATAAGTTGGCCGCTCGACAGTTTCCCTCCGGACGACCGGAAGTCCTCGTCCCGACCAAAGAGCGTCTCGAGCGCCCACCGCCCACCCTTGCGCACCGCCCGCCCAAGGACGCCCGCCTACCCCGAGGTCCCGTCATGAGCTCTCTCCCTCCCTGGCTGCAGCAACTGGCCCCCATCCTCGCTCTGCTGGCGGTCATCGCCCTCGTCATCGCCCGGCTGCCCAAGGTCGAGCTCGGGCACTCCGACGCGTTCCGGCGACGGCGCTTCCTGAACTGGTTCCCGCTGGGCCTGACCTACGCCTTCCTCTACTTCGGCCGCTACAACCTCAACGAGGCCACCTCGGTCATCCCCGGGCTGACCAACCAGGACTTCGGGGTGATCTTCGGAGCCGGGACCATCACCTACGGCGTCTCCTTCCTGCTCAACGGTCCGCTCACCGACCGGCTGGGCGGGCGATTCACGATCCTGCTCTCGGCGGCGGGAGCGGCGGCAGCCAACCTGGTGCTGGGGCTCATCGTGTGGGCCGCCGCGACCCGAGGCTTCCAGCCGCCCGGCGGCCTGGTCGTGTCGCTTTCGGTGGTCTACGCCATCAACATGTACTTTCAGAGCTTCGGCGCGGTCTCCATCGTCAAGGTGAACGCCCACTGGTTCCACGTGCGGGAGCGCGGGGTGCTCGGCGGCGTGTTCGGCATCCTCATCTCGCTGGGCGTCTACTTCGCCTATGACTGGAGCCGCTTCATCGTCAAAGCGCTGCCGGTGTGGTGGGTCTTCTTCATCCCCGCGGCGATCCTGGTGGTCTTCTGGGCCATCGAGCTCGCGCTGGTGCGCGACACCCCGAGCCTGGCTGGCCACCCCGACTTCGACACCGCCGATGCCTCCAGCGGTGACACCGGGCCACGACTGAGCGCGATCGACGTCTTCAAGAAGATGCTGACCAACAAGGTCATCCTGCTCATCCTCTCCATCGAGTTCTGCAGCGGCTTCATGCGCAACGCCATCATGCAGTGGGGCCGCAAGTTCGCTGCGCAGACCGACTTCCACTCCGCGGTCTTCGACAACTGGGGGCTGGTGCTCTGCATCGCCGGCATCCTCGGGGGCATGTTCGCGGGGGTGATCTCCGATCGCGTGTTCCAGTCGCGGCGCGGCCCGGTCTCGGCGGTGCTCTACGGCGGCCTGACGCTGGGCGCCCTCGGCTGCTTGTTCGTGTTGACCGTCCCCGGGCTCCTGGGCTGGGCGGTGGCCTTCATGTCCCTGTGCGTCATCGGGGTCCACGGCATGCTCTCCGGGACGGCGAGCATGGACTTCGGGGGCAAGAAGAACGCCGGCATCGCGGTGGGCATCATCGACGGCGCCGTCTACGGAGGCACGGCCTTCCAGTCCTTCCTACTCGGAGCGGTCCTCCCCAGCGGCGAGGCGGCCAAGGTCGCCTCGAACTGGATCAATTGGCCCATCGCCATGCTCCCCGTGGCGGTGGTCGGCTTCCTGCTCACGACCAGGGTGTGGAACGCGAAGCCGCAGCGCGCTGGACCGGCCCCCGCTCCTCCCACTGTCCCGCCACCCGCCCCCTCGGTTGAGCCCCAGCCGGGCTGACCGCCGACGGTCAGGGGTCGGCGCGCGCCGGCGACGCTCCCTCCCTCGCGGCGCTGGCGCTCGCGGAAGAACGCGCGCCCGTAGCGCGTACCCTTGAGGCAGGCCAAGAACTTGGGGCCCGCCTCGCCCGCGCTACGATACTGGCCGGCCAAGGAGCGAGAACGTGCAGGACTACCTACGAAGGCTGGTGGTGAGAATCGGCGAGACGGGGCGTCCCCTGTCGCGCAACCGGCACTTCCACACCTTCGCGACTCCTCTGGGAAAGAAGGCCCTCAAGCTCTCGCGGCAGCTGCGGTCCCTGGCGCGCGACATCCTCGCCCAGGACGCCGAGGGCGGCGCCATCGGTGTCGAGCGCCAGGCGGACGCAGAGGGCCGGGTGCGCGTGCTCCTGCACCTGGTCCGGCTCAAGGCGAAGCGGACCGCGTTTCTCTCGCAGGGCGAGTGGGAGCTCTTGCTGCAGGAGCCAGGCGTCGAGGAAGCGCTCGCCCGCCGCGGGTCGGCCAGCCCCTGACCCAGCTGGCGGACTCCTTGAAAGCACCGAGCCCCTCCACGCGCGAAGCGCAGGAGGGGCTCGAAGGGTCGAGGCGAATCGAAACCTAGCCGCTAGGCCTTCGCCTCCTCGGCGGGCTTCTCGGCGGCAAGCGCCGCGGCCGGCGCCGGCTTGTCCTCGGCCTTGGGAGCTTCGGCTGGCTTGGCCTCCGCCTTCTTCGCCTCAGCGAGGGACTTGGGATCGGGCGTGGGGCGGAGCGACTTGAGCTCCTTCTCGAGCAGCCACACCGCCTTCTTCAGCTCCTCGCGCTCCAGGACGAGCGCGTTGGCCTTGGCCTCGATGGCGCGGAACTTGTCCTTGACCACCTCCACCTCGGCCTTCTGGACCAGGAAGACGCGGCGATCGGTCTCGGCGCGGGAGCGGGCCTTCTTGACCTCCTCGTGCGCCTCGTCGACCTTGCGCCTGGCCTGTGCAGCGGCCTTCTCGGCCTCCTCCGCCCGCTTGACCTCCTCGGGCGTGGCCTGCCTGGGCACCAGCGGTGCCGCAGCGATCTCGACCTTGGGAGCCTCGGGCCTGGGCTCGGCGGCGGGGGCGCGCTCCTGGCGGCGGCTCTTGAGCTGCTCGACCTCAGCGGTCAGCTTCTTGACGTGGGCCTTGGAGATCTCGGCGTCTTCGCGCGCGGACTGCAGCTTCTTCTCCATCTCCCGCTCGATCTCCTCGCGGGCGGTCTGGATGTCCTGCTTGAGCCGAGCGCTCTCCTTCTCCTCATGGCGGCGCTTCTTGAGGTCCTTGAGCTTCTCCTTGAGCTCCTCCGACTCCTTGCGCTTGGCATCCAGCGCCTCCGAGGCCTTCTTGGACTCGGCCTCGAGGGCCGCCAGCCGGCTGCGCACGCTCTCGATCTCACCCTTGGCGCTGCTGGCCTGGGCGCGGGCGCCGCTCACCTGCATCCCCATGACGATGGCCACCAGCGCCGCCCCCACCGCCACGATTCCGAAAATGACCGCCAACTCCATGAACGCCTCCAAAAGGCCTCCCCCGGACCCCACGAGGGCGCGCGGGAGAGGCAAAAAGGGCCCTAACCTAGCGGTATTACCCGCTACGTCAAGAGCGAACCCTGGGAAGCTGGTTTCCCCCCGCTCAGTCGGCGGGAGGACGAGGGACGAAGATCTCCACCGACGACAGGGTGACGAACTCGGAGCCCTTCTCCTGCACGCCACCGGTCACCAGCACCGACCCGTCCAGAAGGAGCGTGCAGGTGTGGAAGAAGCGAGCCTCTTCCAGGTCGTCGCCCTTCTCGAAGGTGAAGGCAACCGCCGGGTTCTCGTCGCCGTCATCGACGAAGAAGCCGCTGTTGGCGATGGAGCCGAGGGTGGTCTGGCCGCCCCGCCCGCCCACCACCATCATGCGCCCGTCCTGGAGGGTCACTGCGCAGGCGTGGCCGCGCGGCACGTCGAGCGAGGGCCCCATCAAGATCTGAGGCTGGTTGCCCGGTCCCTTGAGGTCGAGGATGTCGGTCCCGGAATAGGGATTGGTCGGGAAGAGGTCCCACCACTTCGCCGGATCGAAGGACTGGAAGCCACCGGTGATGATGTAGCGCGCCCCCTGGCCGGCGAGGGCGGGGTAGGTGCGCGGGACCGACATCCCGATGAAGGCCTGCTCCTGCATCTTGTTCGCCGTCGAGTTGTACATGAAGAAGCGCACCGCCCGGTCCTGGTTCATCTTGGCGGTGGTCCCGGTATCGAGCCGGCTGCCACCGGCGAAGCCGATGTACTTGCCGCCGTACAGGGGTATCCCGGCGTGCCCGGCAGCGGTGTTGAGGGGCCCCTGCGCGGAGGTCTCGAGGCGGGTGAAGGCGTTGACGTCGGGGTTGTACCACTCGAATCCCTGGTTGTAGGTCGGGACGTTGGTGCTGGTGCCGTCCCAGAAGAGCCCGCCGAACAGCAGGACCTTGTTCGACTGCTCGACCACCGCCACCTGCCGGGAGCGCTTGACGGAGGAGGGCTGCGTCACCCAGCCTCCCGCGCTGTCGATGGTGGGGTCGTAGAGAATGGTGGAGTCGGAGGCGGTGTTCATGACGCTCTTGCCGCTCGACCTGGTGGCGTACTCGCCGCCGGCGATGAGCACCTGGTTGCTGGGGAGCTTGACCGCGCTGTGGAAGGCCCGGGGCGTGTTGCGGCCCAGCCTGTTCATGGGGGGCGCCTCGGTGCTGATCGCCCCGGTGAGCGGGTCGAAGATCTCCACCGACTCCTGGTAGGTCCACGCGGTCGAATCCTTGAGGCTCGCGCCAGAGGCGCCGGTGGTGTCGAAGCCGCCGGCGATGAGCACCCGGCCGTCATCGAGCAGGGTGGCGGTGTGCCCGGCGCGCGGAGCCGAGAGCGTGGTGCGCACCGAGGGATCGCTGGCGAGGTTGACGGGCGAGAAGCGCTCGACGGGGCGGAAGAAGACCAGCGCGGTGCTGGCGGGCTGCCCGGCGGACTTCTCGACGGGCACCGTGAAGGGCGCCGATCGCCCGAAGCTGAGGACGATGCCGTCGGGCGGGCTCCCGGCGAACCCGGCGATCTGCACCGTCATCGGGACGCCGGCCTGGATCTGCTCGAACGGCAGGCTGCCCGCGCCTACCTGGACCACCCTGTCGAGGATCGAGCTGCCGAAGCCGCACTGCTCGTCCGCTTCGCATTCCTGCCCACCATTGACCTGGCAGTGGCGGACGCCACCCTCGTCGACGGGGCCGCAACGGGTGTCGTTGACGAAGCGCACCCGAAGATGGGTGACGTCCTGCATCGGGTCCGGGCTGGAGCCACAGGCATCACAGGCATCGGACTTGATGATCTTCACCTCGACGGTGTTGGTGCGGTCGAAGCAGCCCCCCAGCGCCAACGCGGCGGTGAGCAGGGGCAGGGTCCAGAGATGGCGGGTCTTGTCCATGGGAATGGCTTGCGCTCTCGAGCGTGCTACCAGGTGATGGTGCCCTTGCCGGTGATCGGCTTGGTCGCGGCGTCGTAGGTGAAGTAGCCGCCCGTGGCGAGACCACCGGCGACCACGACCCCGACGAGAACCCAGACCCACGCCTTGCTCGTCTCTTTGGGCCCGACCAGCTCGTCTCCGGGCCCGGTCGGCTCCAAGGGCAGCAACTCCGGCTCGCCCGAGGAGGCGGTCAGCTTGCGCACATCGGTCTTGGGCTCGGTCTTGCTGACCGTGGGCAGGTCGGGCTTCTCGGCCGGCTTGGAATCGCCGTTGCGGCGCACCAGCCGATCTGCAGGGTCGCTGATGGCAGCAATGGGCTCGGCCCCTCCGCCACCCACACTCACCGCGGCCACTGCCGCCTTGGCCCCGCCGGCGGGCGCGAGCGCATCGCGGGCCACCTTGGCCGGCAGCCTCTCCGCCTCGCCGAAGACCTCGAGCTTGTTGGTGATATCGGCGCCGACCTTGTAGACCTCGATCCCCGCACCGAGCATCTCCTGGTCGAACACCACGCGCTGCAGGAGGCAGGTCTTGCGGCTTGCGACCTTGAGCAGGTGGGAGGAGACGACGATGGCGTCGGCCTCCTTGTGCACCCCGCCCAGGACCACGAAGTCGGCAGTGGCCTGCTCCGCCAGAGCGATGGCGCGGGTGATGACCAGCTCGTCAATGGTGTTTCTCGCCAGCAGCCCCATCAGCTCCGCCACCGGACCGCCCCCCGACCCCAGGTCCGGCGCCACCTTGGCGGTGTCGCCCGGGGGCACGTCGATGCGGTTCGACCAGCCCTCCCCCACCCTCAGGAAATGCATGCCCTTGACGACGTCCTTGATGAGCAACGGGGCCTTGCCTACCTCGCGACCGTCGAAGAAGACCGTGGCGCCCGCGGTGGTCGGGCGGATCTCGATGGCGCCGCGCGGGAACTTCTTGACCTTCTTCGAGACGTTGTCGAAGGCGCGGATGAAGACGGGGGGGTACTTCTCGGCGTCGAGCTTCTTCTCAGGGTCCAGGCGCACCACCTGCGCCAGAGCCTTCTCGCCCTCGGAATCGAGGCCAAGGCGGAAGTAGGCGACCGCGATGTTGAGGTAGGACCCGACGACGTCGTTGAAGTCGACGTAGGGGTGCTGGGCCTCCATCAGCGCGATGACCTTCTCCAACTCGGTCGCGGCCTCACGGAACTTGAGCTTCTTGATGAGCTCGTCGGCCTTGAGCGAGCGCTCGCGGGCCTCGGTGAGCGCCGCAGTATCCCGAGCCGGCCCGGGGTTGATCGGCCGCGTGACCGGCGCAGCCACCTTGCTCTGCTTGAGCGCCACGAGCTGCAGCTGCTCCGAGCTCTTGAGCTCGGTGGACAGCACCTCGGCAGTCTTCTCCCCGACCCCCGGGGCCAGCACGTCGTAGATGGGCGTGAAGGGAAGGACGAGTACTCGCGGAAGGTCGCTCGCCCGGGCCTTGGAGGCCAACGGACCGACGCCCGAGCTGAGCGTGAATCCAAGAAGGATCAACGCGAAGAGGGCGCGGCCCGCCAGGCCCGAGGGCCAGGTGAGCGCCGCGGGACGTCGAAGCGCCATGGCGCGACTCCTTGATGCGGCTTTCCCCGGGGAAAACCCGGGCGCAAGAGGCTACTGCCCACAGAACGACAGGTCAATTCCCTGCTGACCGACCGGCCCTTCTGCCGGTCATGGCCTCGGGCTGCGCCGGACGGGTGACGCTGACTTGCGTGTCTCGGGCAGCGCGACTGCGGCTACCCGTCGAAGGGGCTCCTCGGCCGCCTTGAGCCCGCTCTAGCCCTACCTTCGCACTTCTGAGCCCCTTTTCGCTCTGGCCAGCTTCATCGGCCAGAGCGAAAAGGGGCGACCCGTTAACCGCTTGGCGCGTAGCTGAAGGAACTGGACCATGGCCGCCTCGAGTTCCCCTCGTGAAGAGACGACGCAAGGCGTTGCTTGCCTGCCAACGCGCTGACCACACGGCCCAGCGTCCTCTCAGTCGCGCTGCAGCAACCGGGCACTGGCATCGCCATTCCTTCAGCTACGGCGCGCGCAATAGGTGGGTCGCCCTTTTCTCGAGTAGCCTGGCCAGCTTGCGCTGCCCAGGCTACTCGAGAAAAGGGCTCAAGATGCGAAGGTAGGGCTAGAGTTCGCCTCTGGTGTCCGGGCCTTGACCCTCGAGAACCCGGGGGTTCCCTCGCTCGCCCGAGGGAGGGCCATGGGCACCGCCGCACACCCCATCGCCTCCACCTCAACCTGCCGAGATCGCAGGATTTCTGGGGCCCACATCGCAACCCTTGCCACATTTGCGACACCGCTGCCCCGGCCACTCTCCGTTTGTCGTGGGCGGAACACTTCCCTCTCGAATCACAGTATAGAAATGCCCAGCAAGCTCAACAAATTGAAGACTGTCGCAGAACCGAGTCAAGCACCCTACAAGCTCGTGGGCGGCTTGGCATGAAGCGCGCAGCTTGAAAAGGATCGTCGAAACCACTGGCTCGTTGAAGGGAGGCAATCACCCAGCAAGACGTTTTCGGCGAGCGAGCGAGCGTGGGACACGCGTTGAATCGAGAGGAGGTCCAAGTCATGAACACCGTCAACAAGTACTGCTGCCGCTGCCATCGGACCACCAGGTTCCAGGAGCAGGAACGGAGCTACACCTGCACCGGATGCGGGGTGGTCATCGAGAAGAAGGAGCGTCCCGAGGAACGCGCGCTGATCGGCAATCCGATGCGCTCCTACAAGACGAGGTTCGCGGCATGAGCGAACGCAGCAGTTGAGGAAGAAAGACGACCGAGACCTCGGCGCCGCAGGGTGCCTCGAGGTCGTCGTGACGTTGGACTCAGGATCCCCGCAACCTCCGACACCAGCAGCGCGGCGAATCAGCCGCCCAGCATCCTCGCCTCGACGCGATTGCGGCCCGCCTGCTTGGCCCGATACAGGTGCTTGTCGGCGGCGGCGATGAAGGAGTCGGGGTCGGTGTACTCGGCATCCTCCAGGGCGGCGATGCCGGCGCTGATGGTCACGCGCATCTGTTGGCCATTATGAGTGAATTCGGTGGTTTCGATGAGCCGGCGCAGTCGCTCGGCGAGGATGAACGCCTTGTCCTCGGGAGCTTCTCGCAGGAGCACCACGAACTCCTCGCCGCCATATCGGGCGAACACGTCCTCGGCGCGGATGGTGTCGTTGATGCGTGCCGACAGCCTCGCCAGGACGTAGTCGCCGGCCTGGTGCCCGTAGGTGTCGTTGACGCGCTTGAAGTGGTCGATGTCGATGATCACCAGGCTCAGCGGGACCCGGTGGCGCAGGCAGTAGGCGAACTCCTTGCGCAGCGTGTCGACGAAGTACTTCTTGTTGTAGATGTGCGTCAGGCCGTCGCGCGTGGCCGACTCGTAGAGATTCTTCTGCAGCGCCTCGTCGATCGAGTCCTGGTAGCTGAACTTGAGGATGGTGGCGCTGCCGATCTGGATCTTGTCGCCGTCATGCAGGGCGGAGACGTCCACCTTGTCACCGTTGTTGAAGGTGCCGTTGGTGGAGTTGAGGTCCATCAGCTGCACCGAGCCGTCGGGGCGCACCACGATCCTGGCGTGGCGGCGTGAGACCCCCTCGTCATCGAGCATGATGTCGGCGTCGGTGCTGCGGCCGATGGTCAGCTCCGCGCGGTCGAGCTTGAACATCTTGCCGACGCTGGTGCGGCCGGAGACGACGATCAGGCAGGCGCTGGTCTTCTTGGCCCTGGCGAGAAGGTCGGACACGCTGTGGATAATGGTTTTCTCGTCGGGCATGGCGTGGCTCCCTTAGAGGCGCCGCTATCATATCGGCACGCTACCGCACCCGCAAAAAGGTCCTCATGCGTTTCTCTCAGCTGGCTCCGGTCATCTTCGCGGCTTGCGCCTCCTGCGCAGGCCCCACCCGCACTCTGCAGCTCGAAGCCTTCCTGGGCGCACGCGACGACGGGAGCTGGGCCTCGGCCGAGGTCCACGCCTTCCCGGGCGAGCGCCCTGGCGGGGTGGTGCGGATCGTCGGCCCCGACGCGGCGGAGCGCGAGTCGCGGCCCCTCGACGCGGAGCTCGTCGCTGCGGCGGTCGTGGGCGCGACTGCCCAGGGCGAGCGCCAGACACGGTCCGCCGAGGCGACGCTGGGAGCGGCTACGCCCCCGTTGTTCGAGGCAGGCCGGGCGATCCTTCTGCGCCCCGGCGAAGGTCGCACCCGCTGGTCCCTGGGAGAGTGGCTCGCGGTCCCGGCAGAGCTGGAGCTCTGCCGGGAGGAGGGCGAGCTCCGGCTCGCGGTCCTCCTGAGGGAGGGCGAGGAGAAGCTGCTCGCCTACCGCCTTCCCGAGGCCGGCGCGACGTGGATCTCGGGAGTGCTGCTGCTGCCCGGAGGGCGCCGTGCCCTGGCCCTCACCGGCGCTGCAACCCGCTCCCTGGAGGCGCTGCACCGCCTGGAGGGGCTCGCAAAGGTGGACCTGGGCAGCGCCGCCGCCGCGCTCCTCGACGCGCGGGCGGTGCGGCGCATCGAGATGGGGGAGCTGGAGCTGGCTACCGCGGACCTGAGACGCGCGTTGGAGATGGCGCCCGAGGACGCCACCGCCCACTACAACCTCGCCTGCGCCCTCGCGCTGGCCGGCGAGGAGGACCAGGCGTTGATGGCCCTGGGACGCGCGGTGGACCTGGAGCCCGAGCGCCTCAAGCCGCTGGCTCTCACCGACCCCGACCTCGCCGCGCTGCGCGAGCGCGTCGAATTTCGCCTCATGGTCGAGCCGCGCACGCCGGGCGCTGTGCCTTGATGGACCACCAGGCCTCTGGCACTCTGGCCTCACTTTCCCGTTTACGACCCCAGGAGGTCCTCCTTGCCCCCTCTCCCCGTCCTCGGCCGCTACCAGTTCGAGCGGCGGCTCGGCGCTGGGGGCATGGGCGACGTGTGGCTCGCCCGGCACGAGGACTACCCCGGGCCGCTCGTCGTCAAGCGCCTGCACGCCTTCCTGGCCCAAGACCCCCGCTCCATCGACCGGTTCTTCGACGAGATGCTGCTGATGCGCCTGATCGACCATCGCAACGTCGTGCGGCTGATCGACGGTGGGCGCATCGGCGACACCTATTTCCTGACCATGGAGTACGTCGATGGCTTGACCCTGCGCGACAGCCTGCTGGCCAATGGCGCCGCCCTGCAGCCCGCCCTCGCCGTCGAGCTGATCGCCCAGGCGTGCGCCGGTCTCGCCCACGCCCACGGGGTGCGGGACGAGGACGGGAAGCCGATGAGGATGGTTCACCGGGACATCTCTCCCGACAACCTCATGGTCGATCACACGGGCGCGGTGCGTGTCCTCGACTTCGGCATCGCCCGCGCCGCGTGCTCGTTGGCCACCACCCAGGTCAGCGTGCGGCGCGGCAAGGTCCGCTTCTGTGCCCCCGAGTACCTGGAGGACGGCGTCGTCGACCCGCGCATCGACGTCTACTCCATGGGCGCCACGCTCTTCGCGCTCTGCACCGGCCACGCCCCCTTCGACAGCTGCTCGGAGCCGGTCCCTCTGATGCGGATGGTCTGCCGGGTAGGCCTTCTGCCCGCGAACGAGCTGAGGCCGGATCTCCCCGAGGAGCTGGTTGCGGTCATCTCCGATGCCACGCGCCTGGAGCCCGACCGACGAACCGCCAGCATCGCCCTGCTCGGCGAGCGCCTGCAGGCGTTGCGCGAGCTGCTGCCGCCGCCGTCCCCGGCGCAGATCGGCCGGATGGTCGGCCTCTGGAAGACGCGCCTGGCCTCACCTCTGCCTCCGCGAGCGCCGTCCCTGGGACAGCTCGAGCTGACCACCGCCCAGCCGCCGATCCTCGACGAGCCTCGAGCGCCGCCCTCCGCCGAGTCCAGCCCTGCCAACGTGCACGTCTCCTCCCATCCGCTGGACATGACCGTGGTCCTGCCGCTCTCCGAGACGCTGCGGCGAGAAGCGCAGCTCCACCCGACCCCCCAGCCGCTTCCGTGCGCGCCGGGCCCCAGCGAGCCCAAGGTGATCGTCTCCCCCGAGCTCGAGGGCGTCGAGCACCCCCCGGACCTGCGCAAGGGCTGACCTTCTCGCGGGCCCTCCACGCAGCGGCTTGAACGCCCAAGTCGGAGGCTGGCAGACTCCCGGGACCGGAGGGCACCCGATGGCACCCAACCCTGCCGAGTCCCTGGGCCCCTACCAGCTCGTGCGCTGCATCGGGGCGGGAGGCATGGGCCAGGTCTGGCTCGCCCGCCTGAAGGACTGGCCCGAGCCGGTGGTGGTCAAGCGGCTCCACTCGGCCTTGGCGGCCGATACCCGCCTCGTCGATCGCTTCCTCGACGAGATGCTGGTGATGCGCCGGCTGCGCCACCGCAACGTGGTGCGCCTGCTCGACGGCGGGCACATCGGCACCACCTACTACCTGGTCATGGA
>JACRCT010000244.1 GCA_016218885.1 Deltaproteobacteria bacterium
GAGGGCGCAGGCCTTGCTCGAAGATGAGGCGCCCACGCCGTCCGCCTCTTCGCGTCGATCGTGATAGGTGGATGAAGGGGCGAGGGCTTAGGTTTTGGTCACCGGCCTTGTATAATCCTCCAGCTTTCACTGCTCAGTATTGATGGAGAGGGTGGGGACCCTTGAAGCGATGCTTCACCGTGCGGCGGATGTCAGCGCTCGCGCTCCTCGTGTTCCTGGCAGCTCCCGCCTGCAAGAGCAAGAGCCCGGCCGAGGAGGGTGACTCAGGTGGCTCGGGTGCGCGGCGGGTGACGATCGGCTACTCCGCTCCCGAGCTCGCAGCGGCGCAGGCCACGGTGATCCAAAAGGCATTTCTGGAGCGGGCGCGCGCCAAGGGTTGGGAGGTGTTGACCGCCAATGCCAACTTCGACCCCAAGACGCAGGCAAGCCAGATCGAGTACTTCCTCTCGAGGGGGGTCGACGCCGTGGTGGCCGTGCCCGCGGACAGCGCCGCAGTCTGCGCCTCCGTAGAGAAGGCCAGGCAGGCCCGCGTGCCCTTCTACACCATCGATCGCGCTCCCCTGGGCTGCGAGGTTCGCATGTCGGTCCTCGCCGACAACCGGATGGCCGGGCGGCAGGCTGGCGAGGCGCTGGTCCGCATGCTCGGCGAGCGCCATGGACAGCCGCGGGGGACGGTCCTCGAGTACCAGGGCAACCTGAGCCAGAACGTGGCGCAGCTTCGCCGCGACGGCTTCCTCTCGGTCATGGAGCGCTACCCCGAGATCAAGGTCTTGTCCCGGCGCACCGACTGGGAGTCGGAGAAGGTGGCGGCCATCACCCGGGAGATCCTCCCGGTCCAGACCGTAGACGCGATCTATCTGCATAGCGACTGCCTGGGAATTCCGGTGGTGCTGCCCATCCTCGACCAGCTCGGGCAGCGCCACCCCCGCGGCCACCCGCGGCACGTGCTCATCGCCGGAGTGGACGGCGGTCCGGAGGCGCTGCAGGCGATTCGCGACGGCGCGGCAGACCAGTCCTCCAGCCAGCCGTTGCCGGACTTCGCGCTGATCGTCGACTACATCGAGAAGGATCTGCGGCGCGAGCCGTTCGTGGCCGGGCCGGTGGTGCGTGAAGGGGCGCCCTGGTCGCCGGCGACGCTCGCGCAGGGGCCGGCTGGCTGGTGCCTGCTGCTGGCGACGACCTCGGTGACGTCCGACAACGTGAATCAGGCGTCCCTGTGGGCGAACCAGCTCCAGCAGGTCATCAGATGACCCTTCTGCGACCCCATCCGAAGCTCTTGCGACCCAGCGTCACCGGGAAGCTCCAGCTGGCGGTCTCGGGCGTGGTGCTGCTCGCCATCGTGCTGCAGGCCTGGCTCTACGCGACGAGGTCGCGGCGGGAGATGGAGCAGGCCGAGCAGCGAGGGCTCTACCTGTTGGCGCAGAGCTATGAGGACGATCTGCGCTCGCTGGAGCGGGCCGCCGCGGCGCTGGCGAGCGTCTTCGCCGACCGCGCCCAGGTGCGCTCGGCCGCCGAAGCCAGCAACCGACCCGCGCTGCTGCAGGTGCTCAGCCCCATCTACCATTCGCTCAAGTCCGACTTCGGCATCGTCCACCTGTCCATCCACCGACCCGACGGCTTCGTGCTGCTGAGGGTCCACGAGCCCGACCGGTTCGGCGACTACCTCAACACCTACCGGCGCACGGTGACCGAGGTGGTGCGCACCCGCCGCGCCGCTGCCGGCGCGGAGATGGATTCCGACCGCTTGAGCGTCCGGGGCATCGCTCCGGTGCTCAACGGCCAGGAGCTGGTCGCGCTGGTGGAGGTGGGCCTCGGCTACGATCGGGCCTTCATCGAGGACCTCAAGCGGCGCAACGGAGCGGACTATCGGGTGTGGCTCTCCTACGACGCGGCCGCGCCCACCGGCCTGTGGCCGCGCGGGGACGAGCCGCCTTCGCCGAGCTCGCGGCTGTTCCACTACGCCGCCACCGAGGCCGACCTCCTTCCGATTCCCGAGGCCGACTATCGGCGGGCTCTGGACCGGGAGGAGCGCCAGGTACGCTTCGTGGGCTCGGGGCACGGGGAGCACGCAGTGCTGTTGGCGCCCCTGCGTGGCTTCCAGGGACAGACCTTGGGCGTCCTGGAGGTCTCGGTGTCTCGCGAGAAGGCGCTCACCGCGATGCGTCGCACTCGCGCGCTGGTCATCGGCCTCGCGGGGCTGCTGGCGCTGCTGGCCTTGGCGCTCCTGCGGCTGGCGACCGAGGCAGTCGTGCTGCGCTCGCTGCGACACCTGACGGAGGTGGCGCAACGCCGCTCACAGGGAGACTCGGCGGCGCGCGTGCAGCTGCTCTCCGACGACGAGCTGGGTCAGCTCGGGCGATCATTCAATCGCATGACCGACCAGCTGCAGGTGCTCATCGGCGACCTCGAGCGGCAGGTCGACGCCAGCCGCAAGGCGGAGCTGGCCCTGCAACAGGAGCTCGTGGAGCGTCGCAAGGCCGAGGAGAAGCTGCGGCGAAGCGAGGCGACGCAGCGCGCCATCCTGGAGGCGTTGCCCGACACCATCTTCCGCTTCGACGCTGAAGGACGCTTCACCGACTACCTGCCGGGCAGGATGTTCGAGCCGGCGCTGCCTCCCCACGAGTTCATGGGGCACCGGGCCGTCGACGTGCTGCCTGCGAAGCTCGCCGAGCAGATCGCGCGTGCGCACGAGGAGGTGCTGGAATCCGGGCAGATCCAGGTTTTCGAGTACGAGCTGGAGGTGGGCGGGGCCTGCCGGCGCTTCGAGGCGCGCCTGGTCCGGACCGAGCAGAAGGACGTGCTCGGCATCGTGCGTGACCTCACCGAGCGCCAGCGGGCGGAGGAGGAGCGCGGCCGGCTGGAGGAGCAGCTTCGCCAGTCCCAGAAGATGGAATCGATTGGCCGGCTCGCCGGTGGAGTCGCCCACGACTTCAACAACCTCCTCATGGGTATCTCCGGGAACGTGGAGCTGGCGCTGCTCGAGCTGCGGCCGGCTGACCCGGTGCACGAGAAGATCCTGGAGATCCGCGGTGCCGCCGAGCGGGCCGCCAATCTCACCCGGCAGCTCCTGGCCTTCTCTCGCAAGCAGGTCATCGAGCCGCGCCCCGTCGACCTCAACGCCTTGGTCGAGGACTCACGGAAGCTGCTGTCGCGCTTGATCGGCGAGCACATCGAGCTGCGCACCTGCCCCTCTGCAGAGCCGGTGGTGATCCGAGCGGACCCGGGGCAGGTCGAGCAGATGGTGGTGAACCTGGCCGTCAACGCCCGGGATGCGATGCCGGCAGGGGGCGTGCTGACGCTGTCCGCATCGAGGTCCGTGGTGAGCGAGAGGTCGGGCCCCGAACCCGTCGATGCGCCGGCGCCCGGCTGTTACGCGCTTCTGGCGGTGACCGACACCGGGGACGGCATGAGCGAGGAGGTCAAGGGTCATCTGTTCGAGCCCTTCTTCACCACCAAGCCCAAGGGAAAGGGTACCGGGTTGGGGCTGGCGACGGTCTACGGCGCGGTCCGGCAGAACGGCGGCTTCCTCGAGGTCGACTCCGAGGTCGGCCGCGGGACGACGATGCGCATCTACTTCCCGCTGCTGGCAGCCGGGAGCGTGGAGGTGCTTCGCACCAAGGGCGCGCAGAGCGAGGTCCCTGGCGGGACCGAGACCGTCCTGCTGGTGGAGGACGAGAGCATCGTCCGCGCGATGGCCGAGCGCATGCTCACGCGGCTCGGGTACCGAGTGCTGGTCTTCAGCGGCGCTCAGGAGGCCCTGGCGGGACTCGATGCCCACCCCGCGCCCATCCACCTGATGCTGACCGACGTGGTCATGCCGGGGATGAACGGCCGCGTGCTCGCCGACGAGGTGGCGCGCCGCCGGCCGGAGATCAAGGTCCTGTTCAGCTCCGGCTACACCGAGGACGAGGTGGTCCATCGCGGCGTGGTGAGCACCGACATCGACTTCCTGGAGAAGCCCTACAGCCTGCAGCAGCTCGCGCGGAAGGTCCGGGCGATCCTCGACCCGCGGTAGAGCTTGGGAGCGATGGAGCCCTGCGACCGGGCCTCGCCGTGACCGCGGCCCGAAGCCTGGGGTCTCAAGCCTGTAGCCGCCGCCGACACCCGCGTTGGTTCCGGCTCGGCCGGATTAGGGTGCGACGCCCGCGCTCGGCGCGGACTCCGGGGGTTGGGCCTCGCGGTCGAGCTGGCCGCTCCAGAGGTACTCGCGGGTCTGCTGGACGACCACGCCGCTCAAGAGCACCAGCGAGATCAGGTTGGGGACCGCCATCAAGCCGTTGGCGATGTCCGAGAAGCTCCACACCGCCTTGAGCGAGGCCACCGAGCCCACCATCACCGCCGCCACCCATAGCAGGCGGTAGGGCATCACCACCCGAGGTCCCAGCAGGTACTCGGCCGCCTTCTCGCCGTAGTAGGACCAGCCGAGGATGGTCGAGAACACGAAGGTGAGCAGCCCCACGGTCAGGACGATGGGCCCCACCACGGGGATGCCGCTGAAGGCGGCCGTGGTCAGGGCGGCGCCCTGCAGCCCCTGGCTCCACGCGCCGGAGGCGACCACCACCACGCCGGTCATGGCGCACACCACCACGGTGTCCCAGAAGGTGCCGGTGCAGGACACCAGGGCCTGGCGCACCGGGTTGCGGGTCTGGGCCGCGGCGGCGACGATGGGCGCGCTGCCCAGCCCCGACTC
>JACRCT010000241.1 GCA_016218885.1 Deltaproteobacteria bacterium
CAGCGCGTCCTCGCAGAGGGCCTGCTCGTCGGGATCCAGCGAGAAGGACTGCATGGGCGTCAGCGCGTAGTCGGTGGCGGCCTGGGCGATGCGCCGCGCGGCGTTGAAGTCCATCCTCAAGGTCCCGGCGCGCTCCAGCAGGGTGTCGATGGCCTGGCCGACCTGCTTGAGCAGCGCCTCGACCTGCTGCGGGCCGTACACGGTGTTGAGGCCCAGGATGGTGTTGGGGCCGTGCTTGAACTCGCTGCCCTCGAAGCCCTCGGCGTGGTTGAGCACCACCTCGCGGATCTTGAGGGCCCCCTCCCGGGCCACGGCGCTGATGCGCGTCGCCAACAGGTGCATCGAGGGCCGCAGGTAGAGCAGCTGCGCCGCGCTCTCGATGTCCGGCTCGGTGGAGTCGAAGGTGGCGCGCAGCAGCGCCGGCAGGTTGGGCAGCTTCTCCCAGCGCGCGGCCAGCTCGCGGCGCATCTCGGCGCACTCCTCGGCCGGCAGCAGGGCGTCGTCCACCCGGCGCTGGGCGAAGCTCAGCGCCAGCCCGTAGAAGGTGGCCATCTGGTTCATGAAGCTCTTGGTGGCCGGCACCGCGATCTCCGGGCCGCAGCGCAGAGGGATGACGACCTCGCACTTCTCCTGCGCCAGGGTGGAGTTGACGTTGTTGACGATCGCCACCCGGCCCACCTTCTTGCCCGAGGCGATGACGTCGTTGAGCACGTCGATCAGGTCCTTGGTCTCTCCGCTCTGGCTCACCGCGATGAAGGTGTCCCCGTGGCGCAGCGAGCGCGAGTACTGGCCGCGGAACTCGCCGGGCAGGATGGGGATGAGCTCGGCGTGCGCCAGCTCGTTGAAGAAGAGCGCCGCGGCCTTGGCCGCGTGGTACGAGGAGCCGCAGCAGATCACGAACAGCCGTCCGCCGGCCTCGAGCGAGCCCGAGCACATCTCCACGAAGCGCTCCACCGCCGCGCCGAACTCGTGCTGCTCCTCGCGCTCCAGCATCACGTCGAGCAGCCGCACCGCGAACAGGTCATCGGGGCCGCGCGCCATCTTGAACAGGTCGGCGAAGAACCCCATCTCGGAGGAGGCGAGCCGCTCGGCCAGCCGCTCTGCCGGCGCGTCCAGGCCCTGGGCCTTGGTGTCCAGGGGCACGCTCGCGAGCAGCTTGCGGAAGGAGGCGAGGTCCACCAGGGCGTGGAAGTTGTTGCGGATCGGCTCGTCCTCGCACTGGTCGCGCAAGGCCTCCAGCGTGGCGAGGATCTCTCGGAGCTCGGCGGGGCTCAGCGCCTCCACGTAGGGGCGCAGGATGCGGCAGGCCTCGGTGCCGCCGGTGAACATGCGCACCACGTTGCGGACGGTGGCCTCCTGCGCGGAGATCTCCTGGTCCATGAAGGTCTGGAACGGAGGCACCAGCGCGGTGTCCTCGGCGCGCAGGCGGCTGCGCACCGGCTCGCGGGGCAGCTCGACGGCCTCGGGGGTGGTCTTTCCCTGCTTGCGGGCGAGCCCATAGACCTTGTGGCCGCCCGAGTCGAACTGCACGAACTCGCCTTCGGAGAGGGGGACGATGACGCGGGTGAGCTTGAGCACCGAGGACAGGTCCGAGCTGGCGATGCCGAACGTCCCGAAGACCGGGTCGCGGCCCACCCCGAAGTAGAGGCTGGAGCCGAGCTTGAGGGCCCACACGGTGCGGCTGACGGGATCGACGATGACCGCCGCGAACGAGCCCTCGAGCTTGGAGACGGCGCTGCCGATCGCCTGGCGCATGCACCGCGCGCGGGTGGCCTGGCTCTCGGTTGCTCCTGCGGGGCGGGCGGCCAGCGCCTGCTCGAAGTAGTGCTCGATGGTGTGGACGACCATCTCGCCGTCGTTGTCAGACTTGACGTCGTGGCCCTCGGAGAGCAGCCAGGCCTTGAGGGTGTCGCAGTTGGTGACGTTGCCGTTGTGGGCGCCGTACAGGTGCGTCTTGCAGCGCACCTCGTGTGGCTGGGCGTTGGCCTCGGTCACCGCGCCGAAGGTGGCCCAGCGCACCTGGCCGCAGAGGATCTGCCCGGACATCCCCACGATGCCCAGCTTGTGGACCATCAGGCTGGGTGCGCCCACGCCCTTGACGAGCTGGACGTTCTGACCGTCGCCCTGGACGGCGGCGCCGGTCGAGTCATAGCCGCGGTACTCCAGAGTCTTGAGCAGCTCAGCGGCGATCCAGCCCAGGTCCTTGCGCGGCTTCTCGTAGATGAGACCGATGACTCCACACATGCTCGTTCACCTCTGGCAGATGCGGCGGTTCAGTGCAGCGGGCGGAACGGCCGAGTTACTGGGACGTCCAAGTGCGGGTGCCGAATACCGGATTCTGGGTGAGGGCGCAGCAAGGAAGTGTCCTTGGCCACCTTCTCCCAATACAAGCTCTCTGTGGGCCACTCACGCGCGCTGGCGAAGCCACTGACGCGCGGGAGGGCCGCACCAGCGAAAGAGGAGCAAGAGCCAAGCTCCCCTCTCCCAGGGGCGAGCGCACCCGCTGGAAGAGGGGCAGGGGTGAGGGCCCTCTCCACAGGGCCTTCTCCGCTCACCCCAAGGCGGCACCTTGGTCGGGCTGGATTGGCTGGCCTTGGCTGGCTAAGGTTGGTCGTTGACGGGGAGGGAAAGGGGGCAGAACCTGATGACAAGCCAGCCAATGAGCCCATTGGATGGTCGTGGAGGAAGGATGCAGCTGCGGATCGACCGTGCGAGCGCGACGCCGCTCTTCCAGCAGATCGCCGGCAACCTGCGCGAGCAGATCGCCTCGGGGCTGATGCCCGAAGGGCACCGCCTGCCTCCCGAGCGGACCCTGGCGCGCGAGCTGGGGGTCAACCGGAGCACTGTGCTGGCCGCCTACGCCGAGCTGAAGGCTGACGGGCTGGTGGACGCGCACGTCGGGCGCGGCACGGTCGTGCTCCCGCAGCGCTTCGCACCCCGGGGCACGACGTCAAGTCCGGCGCAGCCCTTCTCCTGGCGCCAGATCTCGCGGCGCAGCGCCGCCTCCGAGCCCTTGCCCATCATCCGCGACCTGCTGGAGCTGGCCAGCCACCAGGACGTGATCCCCCTGTCGGTGGGCATGCCGGCCCCCGAGCTCTTGCCGCTGGACGCGGTGCGCGAGATCGGCGAGCGCATGTTGGCCGAGCGGGGCGCCACCGCCCTGTTGCACAGCCCGACCGAGGGCATCGCCCCCTTGCGCGAGTCGGTCGCGGCGCTGCTGGCCTCCCGGGGCATCGAGTGCGACCCCGCGGAGGTGCTGGTCACCACCGGGTCGCAGCAGGGGCTGGACCTGGTGCGCCGCGTGCTCATCGACCCCGGAGACGTGGTGGTCGTCGAGCAGCCCACTTTCTTCGGAGCCCTGGAGATCCTGCGCGGCGCCGAGGCCCGTCTGGTCCCGGTCCCCGTGGACGCGGACGGCATGCGGGTCGACGTGCTCGAGGAGCTGCTCGGGCGCATCCGCCCCAAGCTCATCTACACGCTGCCCACCTTCCAGAACCCCTCGGGGGCGAGCCTGTCCTTGGAGCGGCGCAAGAAGCTCCTGGCGCTGGCCTACCGCTACCAGGTCCCGATCGTCGAGGACGACCTCTACTACGACCTGCGCTACCACGGCGCGCCGCTGCCCACGCTGCGCTCGCTCGATCGCGCCGGGTACGTGCTCTACCTGAGCTCCATCTCCAAGGTGCTCGTCCCCGGCATGCGCGTCGGCTTCCTGGTCGCGCCGCGGCCCTTCCTGCGCTCGCTGGCGCTGGCCAAGCAGGCGGTCGATCTGCACTCCACGACCTTCGGCCAGTGGTTCCTCGACACCTGGTTGCGCGAGGGACGCTGGGCCCCGCACGTGGAGACGGTGCGCCAGGCCTACTCCGCCAAGCGCCGCATCATGCTCGAGGCGCTGGCCAAGTGCCGGCCGGCGGGGCTCACCTGGACCGAGCCCGCGGGGGGCTTCTACCTCTGGTGCCGCTATCCCACGCGGCTCGCGCCGTCCAAGGTCCTCGCCCGCGCCGCCCGCGAGCGCGTCTCGTTCCTGCCCGGCGAGGCCTGCTACGTCGACGAGCCGGTCGAGAACCACCTGCGGCTCAACTTCACCTTCCCGTCAGCCCGGCAGATCCGCCAGGGCGTCGAACGTCTGGGAAAGGCGCTCCAGGCCGCGGCGGTCGAGCCGGATTCACGGCGCGCCGCCGGGAGCGAGACCCGACCCATCATCTAGAGAGGAGTCAGCCCATGACGATGCAGCTCGCGAAGCGCATGTCGGCAGTGAAGGCCTCGGAGATACGAGAAATCCTGAAGGTGACGATGAGGCCCGAGGTCATCTCCTTCGCGGGTGGCCTGCCCGCGCCCGAGCTCTTCCCCACCGCGGAGCTCTCGCGGCTGGCGGCCAAGCTCATCGCCGAGCGCGGCGCCCGGGCGCTGCAGTACTCCACCACCGAGGGCGACCCGGCTCTGCGCGCTGCCATCGCCGAGCGCAGCAACCGCAAGTGGGGCACCGCGCTCAACCCCGACGAGATCATGATCACCACCGGCTCGCAGCAGGGCCTCGACCTCGTGGGCAAGCTCTTCCTCGACGAGGGCGACGTGGTCCTTTGCGAGAGCCCCACCTACCTCGGGGCGATCTCCGCCTGGAACGTGTTTCGCCCACGCTGGGTAGAGGTCGCGACCGACGACGAGGGCATGATCCCCGAGGCGCTGGAGCGTGCCCTGGCGACCACCGAGCGGGTCAAGCTGGTCTATGGCATCCCCAATTTCCAGAACCCCACCGGCCGGTCCTGGTCGCTCGTGCGCCGCCAGCAGGTCCTCGAGATCCTCGCGCGGCACGATGTCCCCTTCATCGACGACAACCCCTATGGCGAGGTGCGCTTCGAGGGCCATCACCTACCGGGGATGCAGGCCCTGGTAGAGGCCGCGGGCCCCGTGCTGACGCTGGGCACCTTCTCCAAGGTGCTCTGTCCCGGTCTGCGCATCGCGTGGATCGCCGGCCCGCGCGCGCTGCTGGAGAAGCTGGTCATCCTCAAGCAGGGCGCCGACCTGCACACCTCGACGCTGGACCAGATGCTGGTCGCCGCGTACCTGGAGGCCGAGGATCTGGAGGCGAACCTGGCGAAAATCAACGCGGCCTATCGGATCCGCCGCGACGCCATGCTCGGAGCCCTGGAGCGCGAGATGCCCGCCGGCGTCTCGTGGACCCGTCCCCAGGGTGGGCTCTTCCTGTGGCTCGTCTTTCCCGAGGGCGTCGATGCCCGCGCGCTGCTGAAGGCCTCGCTCGCCCACGACGTGGCCTTCGTCCCCGGCGGCGCCTTCTTCCCCAATGGCGGGCACGAGAACACCGCGCGGCTCAACTTCTCGAATATGCCCCCGCACCTCATCGAGGAAGGCATCCGCCGGCTTGCCCGTTCGCTGGGCGGTGCGGCGCGGAGGGCCCCTGCCATCGAGGCCTCTAGCGCAGCCGTCTGCTGAAGCGGCAGCCGAGCGGGCGCGGACGCGAAGGGCC
>JACRCT010000242.1 GCA_016218885.1 Deltaproteobacteria bacterium
CCGCCTGTGTCGCATACAGGGCCGCGCTGAGGCGGTTCGTGTCGTTGCGGCAGGTGGTGGTCTTTGGCTGCTGAGGAATCGTCTCGAAAGCGTACCAGAAAAAGCCGCGAGCGTCGCTCGAGACCCGGAGATCGGTCGCCATGTAGAGCGCAGGGTCCTCCGCGTACAAGGCGATCGGGAGACCGACCGCGCGCAGGCTGAGATCGTAGCGCTGCAGGCCGAACGCCTGCCGGGTCAGGTTCCTGTAGCCCACGTAGAAGGTGTCGCCGATGCGGGTCGAATCCGGGCGGGCATACTTCTCGGAGGCGGGAGAGAGATTGGTGGTGGCGATCTCCTCGAGGCGGAGGGTCCAGGCGCTGTTGCAGGTGCAAGTGCGAGTGGCGAGGTCGCAGGTGGTGGCGATGCCGAACTGGCTGCACTCCGAATCGAGGGAGCACTTGCTGCAGGTGCCGGAGGTCGCGTCGCAGCCCGACAGCGGCTGGCCGACGCACTCCGCATCGACCTTGCACCGCGCGCATTGCTGCTGGATGCAGTAGCTGCCCGAGGGAGAGCCGACGCAATCGAGCTCGCTTCTGCAGCCGATGCACCGGTGGTCCGCGCAGTACTTCATCGAGGGGCCCAGGGCGGAGCAGTCGAGGTCGGCGTCGCACCTGACACAGTTGAAGCTGTTGCTGTCACACAGGCCGGTGAGGACCTTCGCAGACGTTCCATTGACCGTCTGGGTGCAGTCGAGATCCGACACACACCTCTTGCAGACGCCCATCGCGGTGTTGCACTGCTTGGGGCCAGAGTGGCAGTCGGAGTCGACCTTGCATTCCACACATCGGCCTTCCACGCAGTCGACGTCGTCGCTTGAGCAGTCGGCGACGGTGGTGCAGCCTGGCGCCGTGCACACGGCTGCGCCGTTACGCTTCGTTGTTCCCTGACAGGCGCAGCTAGCAATGACCACTGCAGCCAGGACGGTGGCGAGTCGAGTCATGGAGAATGCCCTTTTCTTGGGAGAACGAGTGCGCGGGCGTGAAGGGTGAAGGCGATCGTTCTCATCCAACAGCGATTCTCGTTCGACGAAGCGAAAAGTTGTGTCGCTTCGCCAGGATGGCTGTCGCGAGGAAGAAGGTATCGAGTGTGGATTGGCCGAGTCCGGGGAGGGTGAGTGGAGGGCCGTCGAGCAGGCGTTCTCCGCGGCCGATCTTGATGCCGCAGCTTCGCCTTCTCACCGGTCACTGATGCATGCCCGCCATGGACGCTCGCTCGGCGAGCGGTCATCTCATCGGGCGCGCCACCAGCGATGGAGGGCAGGTGTCGCGAGGCGTCGGAGGGAGGTGTGGCCGTCTGCCTTTGGATGGGGATGCCGAAGTCAGCTGACCAGATGAAGTGAGCGCTCCCCGGAAGGAGAATGCAGGCCCGCGAACCGCTTCTCGAGCACCCGCTCGACGAGCCGGCCAACGGACGGCGCCGAGAAAGGCTTGAAGAGGTAGGCCGCGACGAGGCTCCGCGCGATTCGGAGCACGCGGCGGACCGAGGGGCGGCAGCCGATGACGATCACGGGGACATCCGGGTGCTCCCGTTGGCAGTCGCGAACGAGCCGGTGGCCTGCGCGCTCCGGAAGCTCCAGATCGACGATGACGCAGCCGAAGGCTTCCTTCTCGAGCAGCGGAAGCGTCGCTTCCGCGCCCTGGATGCCGACCACGCGATGGCCGAGTCTGCCGAGGGTCTGCGCGATCGTCTTCTGGGCGATCTCCTCGCAGCTGACGACCAGGATCGGCGCGATGCGAACCACCACTGCCGGACTCACGTCGAGGTTTCTGGCTGCCACCATGTCGTTCCCCTGTCGATTGCCCGCCCGATGGGAGCCAGTGCAATCGCACGACCATCTCCCGCGTGTGAGATGGGTCAAACCACGCGGAAACGGGGCGCTTTTCACCCTGCTCGAGGTCTGTCTCTTTTCGGGCGCTTCCTCGCTCGTCGCTGGCGTGGCCCGCTGGCGGGGTCAGGCGGCCCCAGCGTCAGAGGATGGATGGCGCTCACCAGCGCGCGCCAGCGGGATGACACTTCCGGGAGAAGGCGCGGCTCCTGCTCAGGCGACGCGCCGGGAGCTTCAAGGCTGCCCGGGGCCGAGGTAGTGCTCGCGGAAGAGCGCCTCGGCACGCCGCAGGAGCGCTGGCCCGCTGCTCAAGCCGTACTGGTAGGCGCGCTCGACGGCCGAGGGTGGATCGCCCTCCGCTCGCGGAGGCAGCTCGGCCTCGAGCTGGGCGAGCACGGCCTGCGTCTCGGCGACGATCTGCCGTGCCGCTTCGGGGGTGACGAGCCCGTCGCGCAGGCGAAACGCGAGCTGGCAGAAGTAGGCATGGCAGACGCGCGGGCGGACCTCGTAGAGGGTGCATGCCGTCCCGCGCAGCGCCGCGCACCCGAGTCGGATGGCCTTCTGCCCGTTTCGTCGCGTCGCCGTCGGGATGCCCAGCGCGTGTAGCCGACCGACTTCCTCGTCGCTCAGCAAGGCATAGCGGAAGAACGCGCCCCGGCAGCAGATGCCGCAGGCGACGCAGAGCTCTCCGACGGTCATGGGGCAGGGTATACCTGCAGCAAGGTGTCCAGGCGAGACCCTCGCCCACTTCTCGGCTCCGCCCATGCTCATGCCTCTCCTGTTTCGCCGTCTGACTTCCTCCTCGCTCCGCGCCTTCCTCGAGGCGCTCGTGGTCCCCCTGGCCCTCGCTTGCAGCGAGCCGTCAGCAGAGCCTCCAGATGCCGGACCCCATGCCGGCGCGGACGCGGCGGTAGTGACCGGGGAGGGCGATGCCGGCGGGTGGGATGCCGCACCCATCTCGCTGGATGCCGCAATCCCGGGCCAGGCCGACGCCGCCGCCGCCTGCGTTGCTGCCGAGCAGTGGACGAGGGATGGCGGCTACCTTCAGGACGGCTGGAATTGGCAGAAGCGAGGGCTGGTGTGGCCGGCGCAGCCCACTCCGGACAGCTATGACGGCGACCTCGCCCCGGCGCTCGTCGAAGCCGAGGGCGCGCTCCACCTGCTCTTCACCCGCAAGACGGGCCTCGTCCATCGCATCTGGCACGCCACGTCCATCGATGGAGAGGTCTGGACGGCTCCTGCCCAGGTCAGCGGGCTCGCGGGCGACACGATGATCGCCTATCCGAGCGTCATCCATGAGCCGGGACGCTTCATGCTGTGGTTCGACAACGGGCGCATCGACTTCGCACAGAGCGTCGACGGCCTGCTCTGGACCATGGCTGCCAGCGGGGCGCTCGATCGCGGCGCCGAGGGGACCTTCGATTCCCTGGGCGTGCTCTACCCCTGCGTGGTCTCGAACGGCGCCGCCGGCTATACCCTCTGGTATTCGGGTCTCGACGGAGTGACCGGCGCTGTAGGCCGGGCCACCTCCGGGGATGGGAAGAGCTTCACCCGGGACCCGACGACAGCCGTGCTCGAGCACGGGCCGGCGGGGAGCTGGGACAACCGCGCCGTCACCCAGCCCTGCGTCGTCCGGAGCGCGGGTCGCTATCTGCTCTGGTATGGGGCCTACGACACCTCCAAGACCGACCCTGGGCCATATCGGGTTGCTTCCGCCGAGTCGGCCGACGGGGTCGCCTGGACCCGGCGCGGCGTCGCGCTCGAGCTCGCGCCCAGCGGCCCGGACGCGTACAGCACGCGCGACCCCGCGGTCATCCGCTGGCGCGGAGGGTGGCTGATGGTCTACGCCGGTCTGGGCGACGACCTGCGCTACCGGCTGCTGCGCGCCACCTCCCAGGCCTGTCCGTAGCCGACGGGCCGGCGTCCTTCACGGGACCGCGCAGGAAGGCTCGACGAGACTCATCCAGCCTGAGCCCCGGCCGACCGAGAGGGCGATTCAGGTCCGAGTGCGCAGGCGCCTGGCCCAGTAGCGTGGCCGCCGCCGCTGGTGAGCCACGGCCACGACATAGAGGTGCTCGCGCTCAACAAAGAACGCGATCGAGAAGGCGAACCTCAGCATCACGCATCGCCGCAGTCGCAGACGCCCTGCAACTCCTGGCCAAAGCGGGAAAGCCTGCGGCGTCTCTCGCATCGTCTGGAGAGAGCGCTCCAAGTCATCCAGGAACCGGTTGGCGACGAGCGGATCCCGTTCGGTCAACCAGGACACGGTCGCCTCGACCTCCGCCTCAGCGTCCGGGTGGTACGACCATGCGAGCATCACTTCCTGCCGGGCAGCCGCGCGCGTCGCACCTTCAGGCGCAGCCGCTTCATGACCTTCTCGCCAGGGACGGTCTTCGCGCTGCCGCTGCGGATCTCCTCGACTCGGCGCTCGATCTCGTCGAC
>JACRCT010000196.1 GCA_016218885.1 Deltaproteobacteria bacterium
CAACGTGATAGCGAGGAAGAGCGCGCATCCCTTGATCCTAATCGCCTCTGAGGAGAAGCCGAATTTCTTGCCTCCCCCTTCCCCGCCGTCGTCGAGCGCTTGTTGACTCGCAGCGCGGCTCAGGGTGTCTTCCATCTCCATGGGCTTCTTCTTCATCTGCCTCGTCTTGGCCCACCTCGTTCACGAGGGTGGGCATCTGATTGCCGCATGGTTGATGGGCGCTAGGCCCCTGGTGGTGCAGCTCGGCTTGGGGAAGAGCCACACGCGCTCCTCGGGACGGCTCCAGGTCGGCGTCGCCAGCGTGCCCCTGGGCCTCTTCTGTGGCTTCGAGCCCCTTGCTGCGTTGGCGCGCTGGAAGCGTACGCTCGTGGTGCTGGCTGGGCCGGCGACGTCGTGGACCTTGTCCTTTCTGGTGCTGTACACCGCCTTCAGCGGGACGAGGGAAGCAAGGCTACCGGTGGTGGAGACCGTGTTCCCGGGCTCGGCGGCGCAGCGCGCCGGCATCCAGCCCGACGACCATATTCGGCGCGTGGGAGATCGCCCCGTGGAGACTTTCGACGAGCTCAAGAAGAGGGTTCAAAGCCACCCCGGAGGCGCCGTGCCGGTGACGATCGAGCGTCGCGGTGCTCCGATGGTGCTGACCGTCGAGATGCCCGCTGGTGGGCCCATCGGAATCCGCCCGCAGACGAGCGAGCTCGTCGGCCTGGACGCGGCGGCGGCAGCGGCCATCGGCACCCTCACGATGCCCCTGGAGACCCTCGCCGATACCACCAAGGGCCTCGCGCTCCTCGTCCGAAGCCGAGGCTCCATGCAGACGGTGGGCGGCCCGGTCCTCATCTACAGAGCCTCGGAAGGGACCCAAGGGTCTGCCTTCTGGAGGCTGTTCGCAGAGATGTTCGCGACCGTCTCGTTGCTCTTCTTGCTTCTCCCGCTCCTGCCGATTCCCGGGTTCGACGGCGCGCGACTGCTCAGGCGCTGAACCACAAGGGCACCCGGCATTCTCGAGCTACTGCGACCAGGGAGCGTGTCATGGCCCACCATCTGGATGTCCTCGATCTGCTCGGGCTCGTTCCCCGTGAGCTGGGCGCGGTCCAGGTGCACTTCGATCCGGTGCTGGTGGATGCCGAGCGCTGCGCCCACGTCACGGCCTTGCTCCAACCGGCCTTCGACGGTCGTATCACCGGAAAGGTCCTCCCCACCGCCGTCACCGCCGAAGGCGACCGAGCGATTGCAGCCGGGCTCGCCATCCCGCTTCCGCCTCTCGAAGGCCAGGTGATTCGCTGGCGATTCTCCTTCCCCTTGCTGGCAGTGCCGGACGAGATCCTCTTCCGGCTCGAGGCCCCTGTCCCGGCCAACGCCTCGCGCCTACGCGCGGCCTGGAAGCTCCTCGAGACGGTAGAGCAGCCGAAGGAGGTGCGCCGGGCGAGCGCCGCTCTCCTCGAGCCCTCCGGAGGCGACGCGCTGGGATTCGGGCTCCACTTCGCCCTGGGACTGGCGATGGGTCACCTGGTGATCCCGCTCGGCGGGACACTCGCTTCCGTCGCTGACGTCTCGGAGGGACCACGACAGATCGTCCGTCATCCGGCCGGCGAGAGCCTCGACGGGTTCGTGGCCCAGGTGATCCGGGGCAGCGCCCCGTTACACCAGGTCGACCAGGGGCAGGAGCTCGTCTGGAAGCCCGGGATGGAGCCACCTCGGCCGCCTCCCCTGCCTCCGATGGCCGCTCCCGTTCCGACGCCGTCCGCGCGCAGCACGAGGAGCTGTCCGCAGTGCGGCGCGGACGTGAACATCGCCGAGGCGGAGAGAGAGCGGATGTGCCCGAACTGCGGCACTCCCTGGTGCTACTGACTCACCTGGACGATCCACTCCCCGGCTACTCGCGCTGGACGTGCAGGCGAGGCCGCTCACCCGCCCAGGCTCGCCGGCCAGCTATCGGCAGGGTCCCTCAGCGCTTCGCCCGCCGCCGCACCGCCGAGAGGATCTCGCTCATCTCGCCGACCCGGAGGACCCGACATGCGGCGGCGTAGGTCAGCCCCCCCAGGCCCACTGCGGTGAGCACGCGCACGAGCTGCAGCAGGGTGCCACGAGGCAGCGACTTGCCAAGGCTGGCATCGACCGCCCAGAGGGTGCCGTACGCCACTGCCCCCATGATGGCCGCCGCGGTGAGGACCTTGAGGAGCTGCAGCCCTGATCCCCCGCTCCCGGGTACACCGGTCATCAGCTTCCCGAAGGCGATGCGGAGAATGGCCAGGTTCACCAGCGCGCCCAGCGAGGTGCCGACCGCGAGACCCACATAGCCGAGCCCCATGGGGCGCAGGTACCGATAGGCGATCAAGTTGAGGACGAGGTTGGTCGCGACTGCCGCAGCCGAGCCGAGCAGCGGCACCAGGGTCCTTTCCAGGGAGTAGAAGGCCGGGGCCGTCACCTTGACCCCGGAGTAGGCATAGAGCCCGAGCACGTAGCCCATCAGCGCCAGCGCGGTCTGCCGCGTGTCCGCCGCGGTGAACCGACCGTGCTCGTAGATCAGGCCGATGATCGACTCGGCGAGCACCGCCAGGCCCACCGTCGCGGGGATGGTCAGGAACGCCACGTGGCGCAGGCCCTGGCTCAGCCCCGCCCGCACCCCCGGCAGGTCCTTCTGCGCCGCCCGGCGCGCGAGGTTGCTGGTGGTGACCGTGGCGATGGCCACGCCGAAGATGCCGATCGGCACGTACATCAGCCGGAAGGCGTAGTTGAGCCAGGCGTTTGCGCCCGGCTCGGTGGAGGCGAACTGGGTGTTGATGAAGATGTTCACCTCGGTCGCCGCCAGCCCCAACGTCGCCGGCGCCATCAGCTTCGCGATGCGGCGGAGGGCCGGGTCCTCGAGCAGGCCGGTGAAGCGGGGGCGAATTCGAAAGCCGTCGCGACGGACCGCGGGCACCTGAATCGCCAGCTGCAGGATGCCGCCCAGCAGCGTCCCCAGCGCCCAGCCCACCACCGCGGTCTCGGGCGCCGCGCCTCCCAGCCAGAGCCCGGTGCCGACGCCGATGGCCGCGACGTTGAAGAGCGTGGGAGCCAGGGCGGGCACGCTGAAGCGCCCGCGGGCATTGAGCATGCCCATCAGCACCGCCGCGACCGAGATCGCCAGCAGGAAGGGCATCATCAGCCGCGCCAGATAGGCGGTGAGCTCGAGCTTGCCGGGCACGGCCTCGAACCCGGAGGCGAG
>JACRCT010000197.1 GCA_016218885.1 Deltaproteobacteria bacterium
ATGGGCGGCGCTGCTCTCGGAGGCCTCGAGCGCGCCCCGAGTGTCCCCGGTCCGGTCTCCGAGCACGTGCAGCGCCTCGAGCACCTGATGGACTCCGACATCCTGCTGGGCCACTGCGGTGCCTATCTCCTGGGCACCCGCGCCCGCTCCGGCGGCATGGGCCACGACCTCGCGCAGCTGCTCGCCGCTCCGCTGGATCTGCTCGAGGACCCCATGGGTCTCGCGGGAGCCCCCTTCCGCGAGCCGGACGGCTTCGCCGACGGCGCGCTCGATGTCCTTGAGCGCCTTGCCGATCCGCGCCGCCGACTCCCCGGACTGCTCGGCGAGGCGTCGCATCTCCTGCGCGACCACCGCGAAGCCGCGGCCGGCCTCGCCCGCCCGGGCGGCTTCCAGGCCGGCGTTGAGGGCGACCATCTTGGACTGCTCGGCGAGCTCCTGCACCACCTCCACCACCCGGTCGAGGTCGGCCGATCGGCTTGCGAGCGAGCCCACCTCGCGCACCGTCGCGCCGACCGACGAGCGGAGGGCGTCCAATCCGGTGAGGGTCTGCTCCAGAGCCTGCTCTCCCTTGCGCCCCACCCGCTCGGCGCTCGAGGCGCCCGCGAGCACCGATTCGACCCGCGCCCGTGCCACCGAGGAGGCCTGGCCGATCTCGGCGGTCGTGGTCTGCACCTCGACCAGGGCAGCGGCCTGGGCACGCAGAACCTCGTCCTGGGTCCGCGCGGCGGAGCCCAGCGTCTGCAGGGCCTCTGAGAGCTGGCCGGCGCAGCGGGCAAGCTCCCCGGTGAGCCTGCGGACTTCTGCCTCGCGCGCTCCGAGCTGATCTGCCTGGCGCCGCGCCGTCAGCCCCAGGGCCACGTAGCGCCGGACCAGGATGACGGCATTGCCCACGAGGAAGGCCAGCGCGCCGAAGACGAACGCCGTGCCATTGCGCGCGCCGCTCAGCGCAGCAAGCCCCTCCCCCAAGATGGCGACAAAGAGGATGGCCAAGCCGGACAGAAAGAACCTGGCGTCGCGGTTGCCACCTCGGACCTCGAGGAGGGAGACCACGATGGCTCCAAAGACCACCGGGACCGCCACCGCCAGCCAGGTGGCGAGCACCAGCTTCATGTCGAGACCGGCGAGGATCGCGACGGTGCACAGGGCTCCGACCAGCTGGCCCGCCCGTGCCAGCCACCGGAACCAGGCCCGCCGCGCTGTCTCGAACAGGGAGGAGACGAACTGGCTCAGGGACGGCGGAAGAGAGAAGGCCGCCAGGAGGACCCCGAAGTACAGGTAGCGGCCATTGCCCAGCAGGATCGGCACGAGGTCCTGCTCGAGCATGAGGAACGTCCCGGTGGCCAAGGCGAGCCCGGCGAAGCCCAGGAAGGTCCCCTGACGGCTCAGGACCGAGACCACCAGGAGCACCAGTCCCAGGGCGATCGAGAGGCCCCCGACGAGGAGCGGCAGAGCGGCCTCTCGGGCCAGGACGAGCAGCAGGTCCGCCGATTCGCCCAGCAGCAGTGGCACCACGGCGATCGGCAAGGTCCCGTGGATGCGCAGGACCAGGGGACGGCCCAAGGCGTGTGGAGGCAGGCGGACCAGATGGCCCTCCATGTGCGCCGGGCGCGGGCCCGCGCCCGGGATGATCTCGCCGCTGGAATAGACGCGCTGCCCATCGAGCCAGGCCTCCAGCGCCCCGCCGCCCACGTTCGGCACCCTCAGCGCGGGATCCCTGAGCTCCCCTGCGGGGAGAGCCAGCTCCATCCACAGCAGGTCCTTCCCCCCGCGGCCAGCGGGCTCCTCACCCAGGCGACAGGGAGCGAACCCCTCCCGGGTGCGGAGCACCGTGGTGGCTTCCTCTTGGGCCGTTCCCCATCTGCAGCGCGCCGAGTGCAGGCTCGTCGCGGAAGGGGCGGCGGCGACTGGGCTCCCGGCCATGCCCATCACGACCACGATGGCGGCGGCAGCCAGGAACCGGCGGCTCAGCAAATCGGAGCGAGAGATCTCGAAAGGCACGATGGGGAGTGCTGCCTTGTGGGATTGCGAGCAGGTCAGAAGACCGAGACGTCGTAGCCGCCTTCGCTCACGGAGGGGGAGCCGGTCGGCTTCGGCTCTGCGGCCTGCTGCTCCCGGCCGGCATCCGGCGCCGCCAGCGGCGGAGGCTGGGAGGAGGAGGGCGCAGGTTCGGAGGCCCCCTCGGGCGGGGCCGGCGCCGCAGCGATGGGAGGCGCGGGCACGGCTTGGGCCGCGACGATGACGCTCTTGCCGGGCGGGACGGTCACGCGGGTGATGAAGGGGGCAAAGCCGGGAGTGAAGGTCTGCACCTCGTAGCTGCCGGCAGAGACCTTGTCGCTCTTCCAGGGGCAGGCCACGGGCGCTTGCATCAGCTCCATGACGAAGACGCTCGAGCCCTCGAGAGGGCAGGTCACTTCGAGGCCACCGAAGAGCGTGGGGGCCAACCGGGCGATCGCCTCCCGCGCGCGCCGCTGCCGCTCCGCCGCGCCACCGCCGCTGTCCTTGAGCGAGAGGTACTTCTCGAAGGCGGTAACGGTCTCGACCTCCCGGTGCAGCTCCTCGAGGCAGCGGGCGCTGTTGAAGCGCACCATCGCCAGGTCGCTGAGCGCCTCGGCGCGCCGCAGCTCGGCCAGCGCGCCCTCGAAGTCGCGCGCCTTGAAGAGGTCCGCGGCGAGGTCGAGGTAGGCCTGCACCTTCTTGCGAGTGACCTGCTCGTCAGCCGCAGGAGCCGGAGCGGGCACCAGCGGGACGGCCAGGCAGAGGGAAGCCACGAATACGACGGTGCGCACACCAACCTCGAGAGAGCGGCGAGACCCCGCGAGGGTACACCAGCGAAGTCGGGAGGTTCCAGGGGCAGATCGACTCCCGGGTGTGCTCGATGGGCCTTGGTCGCTCGTCGTGCGGCCCTGCGGAGGCGCTCTTAGGGCGCAGCGCTGGGTGGCGGGGCACTTCGGCGCGACACGCTCCGCATGCGTAGCGCGAGGATGTTCTTGACCTTGTCTGGGTGCCATCAAGTGCCTGGAAGCTTGGGGTCAGCTCGGGCTCTTGGCCTTCGGGTGTCTCGATCGGCTGGAGCGTCGCCACCGGGATCATCCCGCCGTCGTACTCGACCTCGAGCTCGGCGACACCCGCCGGTCGGCCCTCCTGAGCCGCGCGGGCCAACGCGCCCGCCAGCTTGTCTGCACCGAACTCCCGAGCGTGCTCTCCATGCCGGTGCAGCATCGCCAACGCGGTCGAACGACCAACCTCGACGCCCGGATGGTGGCGTTTCAGCTTGTCGACGGCGCGTTGGCACGACTCGTCGGCCGCGAGATCTACGAGCTTCTCCTCGACGTCGAGCGACCAGCGCTCGACGCCGGTACC
>JACRCT010000210.1 GCA_016218885.1 Deltaproteobacteria bacterium
ATCCAGCTGCGCAGGGCGAAGGTCAGCGGGGAGTAGCTCAGCTTCATGAGGTCGGGGCCGCCGGTGCGGACGGCGAGGCGCTCGTAGTCCTCGAGCTGCTCGAGCATCGCCCCCACCGTGGAGCTCTCGGCATCGGCGCCGTGGCCGGTGAGCTCACCCCAGTCCGCGTAGCTGTCCTCGTCGAAGCTGAGCGTCTTCCACTCGGCGAGCCCGCCGGGCTTGAAGCGCAGGTTGGCGAACAGCAGCGCGTCCCATCCCATGTAAGAGAGCCTCCACTCTTTGGTGAACTGGGAGAATCCCAGCCCCTCGGGCCTCGCCGCAAGCCGTGTTTGGGGCCTCGCCCCACCGCGTGGGCCAACCGTTGGAAACCGGACCGAGGGGCCGGGTGCGGCGGAGCCAGGCGACGACTTGGTTGACGCCCTGCCCGGCGGGGGGCGAAGCAGTGGTCATGGAAGGCCGGCCGCCACCTCAGCCCTCGCCAGCGATCGCGCCGAGCGTCTGGCCCACCGTGGCCGTCGTGGGTGTCTTCGCCGGGCTCATGGCGGTTCAGCCGCTCCTGTGCCTGGTGGGCGACCTCCTCGCCTCGTTCTGGGACCTGGCGGCCACCCGCTCGGCGCTGCGTCCGGGCGTGCCCCGACCAGGAGCGCTGCGAGAGCTGGCGCCGTTCGTCTCGGCGGCGCTGCTGGAAAGCAGTCTGATCCCGGTGGCTTTGCTGGGGGCGGCGCTGCGCTGGCGTCCGCTCGGCGCGACGCTCGCGCTCGCGCCGGTGGAGGGCGGTTGGCGGCGATGGGCTCCGTTGATCGCCGCGCCGTTCGCCATCGACGCGGCGGCAGATTCCGTGATCGCCCTGCTCGGCCTGAGCGCGCCGGCGCAGCCGACCCCCGGTTCGCTGGGGCTGGCGTTGGAGCTCGGCGCGGGCGTGCTGCTGGCTCCGATAGGCGAGGAGCTGCTCTTCCGCGGCTGGATACTCTCGACGCTGCGGGAGCGGTGGGGCAGGACCGCGGCGATCGTGGGGACGGCGGTGGCGTTCACGGTCTGGCACGCCGACGCCCGGACCGCGATCGTGGTGCTGCCCGCGGGCCTCGCCATGGGGTGGGTCACCGAGCGCTCGGGGAGCCTCCTTCCCGCGCTGGCGACGCACGCGCTCAACAACCTGCTGGCCATTCTGTTCGGAGCGACGGTCGGGCTCTCGCTCGTGGGGCACGCAGGCGTCGTGGCGCTCGGCACGATGGCGTTGGTCCTGGCGCTCCACGCGATTCGACTCGAAGCGAGGGGGTCGGCGTTCCCTTGCGCGCCGGGGTCCGCGTAGACTCGGCGCCGACGCGCAGCTCATGGCCGCTCGTGGCCGCAGCTCAGGAAGCAGCCACGGCCGACGGCTCGCTCACGGGAGACGACATGGCGACCACGCGCTGGATCCTGCCGCTGCTCGCGCTCGCGTGGGTTGCGGGCTGCACGTCGGGAGGCGGCGATTCGGATGCGGGGGCCGGAGGCGCGAAGGACGGAGGCTCGGGCGGGGACGGCGGGACCGGGGCGTTCGAGATCACCGTGCTCGATCCGGACGGCTTCGGGGACTTCCCGGTCTCGGTGGCGGTCTCGGGCTCGAAGGTGGGCGCGGCGTACTTCGCCAAGCTCGACTCGCCCGACGGCGGCACCCTGCAGGAGCTCCGCTACGTCGAGGCGGGGAAGGCGCCGGAGAAGGTGGCCGTGGTGCACAACGTCTACGGGGCCTCGCTCGCCTTCAACGCGGCGGGCGAGCCGCTCATCGCGTACCTCGGGGGCGGCTCGGGCGGGAGCCTCTACTGGTTGGAGAGCGATCTCGCGCTGGCCCGGCGCGGCGCCACGGGCGCCTGGACGAGCGCGGTGGTCCAGGCCGACAGCCCCACCATGGGGACCGTGGTCGGGCTCTGGCCGTCGATGGCGGTGGGCGCCAACGATCAGATCTTCATCGCCTTCCGGGACATCCACTTCGGGCAGTTCCCAGTGCAGGACTACCAGCACTCGGACGTGCAGCTCGCCACCGGCAAGCCCGGCGCGTTCGCCACCACGACCGCGGCCGCCGGCGCCAACACCACGCTTGGGCACGGCGGCCTGAACGCGCTGGTCCTGACCAACGACGTCGCCACCCCGAACGTGGACCAGCCCGCCATCGCCTGGTCGCTGCAGCCCGGCGGCTCGCTGGACACTCCCCGGGACATCTACTTCGCGGCCAGGGCCGGCCCCTGCGCCAAGGACGCCGACTGCGTGGGCACCACCGCCGGGCGCTGCGCCTCGAACAAGTGCACCGCGTGGGGAGTGCCGCTCAAGGTCCAGCCGGTGGGCAACGTGAACAAGGGCGTGCAGCTGGCGTGGAGCAAGACCGCCGGCTTCGGGATGGCGTGGGAGGACAAGAACGCCGCGACCCTCAACTTCACCGAGTCGTCGGACGGCATCGACTGGAAGGCGCCGGACCCGATCCACGGCTTCGGGACGGGCGGCTGGTACCCGAGCCTGGCGTTCACGCCCGACGGCGACCCGGCGGTGAGCTACTACGTCTGCTCGGTCCGCAACGGCGCGGACAGCTGCCCGCCGGACGACGACGAGCTGATCCTGGCGACCCGCAGGTCCGGCAACTGGATCAAGCAGACGGTCGACTCCGCGGGGGGACGGCTGAGCCGGCTCGGCTACGCCGGGGGCGCGGCGGTCATCGTCTACAAGGACGTGGACTTCAAGACGCTGAAGCTGGCGCGCCAGCGCTAAGGAGCCCGAAGGTGAGAGCGGCGACGGCAGCGGCGATGGCCTTGGCGCTCGGGAGCTGCAGCGGCCCGAGCCTGGACGGGTCCCTCTCCGAGGCGTTCGACCTGAGCTTCAGCTCCATGCTCATCCGGCGGTCGGAGAAGGCGCTGCAGCTGAGCTACCTGAAGTCCGAGGGGCGCGAGGTGGTGGTGGCGGTGACGGTGGCCACCGAAGGGCTGGGGCTGAAGCCGGGCGCTCGGGTCGAGCTCGGTGGCGAGTACGCTCCGGGCCATCCGCGCACGGTGGTGTCGCGCGCGGTCGACGGCGAGCCGGTGCGCACCCTCCCGCCGGTGCTCAAGGGGACGCTCACGGTCGACCAGCTGCCGACCTCGGGGAGCACCGTCACCGGGGACTTCTCGGTCTCCTTCGGCGAGGGCGGCGATGTGGGGTCGGGCCGGACGCTGTTCGGGAACTTCTCCGCCAAGGTCGAGCTCGCGCCCTAGGCCCGCGACCGGCACCAGGCGCTCGCCCTCGACTGCCCCGCAGCCCCCCGGCCCCCGGCCCCCGGTGGATGAGGGCTAAGTCCGCGGACCGTGGTGTAACTTCAGCGCCGCCGTGTAACTCCTTGAATCGTCGTGAGAGCGCGGCGCGTGGCTCCTCGGCGGCGCACAGAAGGTAATGAGTGGTACAGCGCGTCAAAGTGGGCCGGCTTCGAGATTTCCTTAGCAAGTTCCTTATGTTGAGCGGGTCTTCGCCATAACAAGGCGGAATCGCACGGGATTTCACTGACTCAGTGGGCGCTGGCAGCGTAGGCGCGGCTACTACTGGGCGGCGTGCCTACCGCCTATCTGCCAATCAGTTTGGAGTCCGGCAGCGGTAGGGCCTTCGACTTCCGTCTCGGCTTCGCTCGACCTCCGCTCAGGCTGACCGGGCAGATGGCTCTAACTGGGATGCAGTCCGGACCGCAGGCTACGGGATCTCCTCGACGCTCAGGAAGTTCCCGTTCGTGTTCCAGCCCTGGAGGCACTCGGTGGCGGTCCCGGCTCGCAGACCCTGGACCTGCACCGTGTGGGCGCCGGCGGTGCCGGTGGCCCACGCCATGTGGGCCGCGTTCGTCATGCGCCAGGCCGTCGCCGCGGTGAGGTCGGCGTCGGAGAAGGAGGCAATGGCGGAGCCGTCGAGGAGGAATCGCCAGATGCAAGTGCCGTAGTCGGGCCCCAAGGTGCCGAGCGTGTCCTGATAGGTGATCTTCAACCGGCTGCTGGCGAAGCGCTTGGTGAAGGTCACCGTGCGGTTGGGGATGTCCCACCAAGTGTTCAAGGCGGCGGTGCCAGAGTTGTTCCGGACGTCGCCCAGGCCGGGGCCGGCCATGGTGACCAGCGTCGAGAGCACCGGCTGGTCATGCTTGGCCAGGCCGGTCACCCGCACCTCGTCGACCCGACCCGTGAAGAGCTCGGTCGGCGCCGCGGTTCCGGTGCCGCGGGCGCCAACGCGCAGGCCGCTGTTGGTGGTGGCCATGATGCCGTTGGGGAAGGGCGTGAACGAGGTCATGACGCCGTTCACGAACGTCCGGATGGCGACGCCGTCGTAGCTGCCCGCGACGTGGGTCCAGGTGTTGAGCGGCACCGGCCCGGAGCCGTTGAAGGACCAGCCCGACGCCTTGAAGGTCTTGATGGCCATCTGCAGCTGGCCGTTGTTGACCGAGAGGACGTACTGGTTCTCCTTCACGGCGACGCAGTTGTTCATCGTTGCGTTGCCGGTCTGGTAGACCCAGGCGGAGACCGTGACCTCCTCGCGCGGGTTGAGAGCGGGGGCGTCCGGCGCCTGCGCGTAGCCGGAGATGCCGTCCAGCAGCAGCCCGTTGCCGGTGTGGCCCAGGGTGGTCAGCGTCGTGCCGAGCGTGTTCAGGGTCAGCGTGTTGGCTGCGCCCGAACTGTCGGCGACCGTCGCCGCACCCGGAGCCTCCTCGAATTCATACGAAGCCACCCGCCCGATCCCCGCCGGGCCCTGGGGGCCAGTCGCGCCAGGGGCCCCGGCAGTACCAGGTGCGCCGGGTGCGCCGGGTGCTCCGTCCGCGCCCTTGGCGCCGTCCGCGCCTGGAGGACCCTGGATGCCCTGCGCGCCGGTGTCGCCCTTGTCGCCCGGGTCACCCTTCGGCCCCTGCAGGCCGGTGACCAGGCCGACCCACTTGCCCGTGGCGTCGATGACCGGGGTCCCGTTGATGGAGAGGTTCGCGGCGTCCACCGAGCCGCCCTTCACGGACTGGGCGAGCAAGGCGTAGGGGACCGAGCCGACTTTCTGCCGGGGGGTCATCGCGGTGCCGCCCGTCGAGAGCTCGAGGTAGAGCACCGAGCCGTCGAACAGCGTGTCGGGGATGGTGGTGACCTCGCCCAGGAACGTGGCGTAGAAGCCGTCCGTGAGCGCCAGGCTCTGCTCCTCGCTCCAGATCGCGGTCCCCGCGGTGGGCGCCGAGTAGACCGAGAAGGTGATCTTCACGACCCCGCCTTCAGGCGTTCCGTCGGCCTTCAGCAGCCTGCCCTGATAGCCGATCTTCTTGGGGACCTGACCCAGGGCCAACCCCGGGACCAGCGACAGCAGCGCGACGGCGACGAGGACTCGCATGTGGACTCCTTGCGTGGCCGGGCCGGTGCCCTCCGGGCGCCCCGACGCGGCCCTG
>JACRCT010000208.1 GCA_016218885.1 Deltaproteobacteria bacterium
AAGGCCTTGATGATGCCGATGACGGTGCCGAACAGCCCGAGGAACGGGGCGTTGTTGCCGAGGGTGCCGAAGAAGGAGAGGAAGCGCTCGAACCCGGGGCGCTCATGCGCGATGGCGCAGGCGACCACCTCGTCGACGGCGGCCGGGCCGCCAGGCGCGGCATCGATCGCGGCGCGCACTACGGCGCCTTCGAAGGTCGATGCGAGGCCGAGCTCGTTGCGTGCTTCCTCGAAGCGGCCGTGGGAGAGCATCGCGGTGAGCGAGGCGGTCCGGGCGGAGCTGAAACGCACGAAGTAGACGAGGCGCTCGAGCATGAGCGCCACCGAGAGGACCGAGAGGCCGATGAGCAGGTACATCACCCAGCCGGCGCCAACCGCAGTGAGGGCTTCGAAGAGTTGATGGGTCATGGTGTGTACGAGGCTCCGGTCCCGGTCGGCCCATTGGTTGCCTGCGCAGGTGAAAGCGATCAACCGCGCGGGGCTGCCAAGCAGCCGAAGGTACGACGCGCCAGGCGGTCGATTGCGGCCACGAGTGACGCCGGAACAAGAAGCCGTCCAAGGCCAGGCAGCTCGTGGCCTGCTACAACGGCGCAGACGCGGCATCGGCAGACAGGATCTTCAGCCCATGGCTTCTCTTGAGAGTCAGACGGCCACGCCAACCTTTGAAGACCGCCTGGCGGGAACGCTGATCGGAACTGCCCTCGGCGACGCGCTTGGGCTGCCGGTGGAGAACCTCACCGCGCAGCGCATCGAGCTCCTCTTTGGCCGCGTGACTCGCTTCCGGTTCCTGGGTCGGACCGGGTTCGTCTCCGACGACACCGAGCACACCGCTTTCGTCGCTCAGGCGCTGATCGAGGCCGGAGACGATCCCCTTCGCGGAGCCGGTGCCTTCGCGCGGCGCCTCAAGGGCTGGGTGCTCCGAGCCCCCTTCGGCGTCGGCTTCGCGACGCTGCGCGCGTGCCTGAAGCTGCTGCTTCTCTTCCCTGCCTCGAAGAGCGGGGTGCGCTCGGCGGGAAATGGAGCGGCGATGCGCTCGGCGATCCTGGGAGCGTTCTTCGCCGAAGACGCGTCTCGCCGCACGGCCTGGTCCGAGGCCATTGCCCGGGTCACCCATACCGACCCTCGGGCAGTGCAGGGCGCGGGTTACGTCGCGGCACTGGCGGCACAGGTGGCACAAAGGCCGGCCTTCGAGAAGCCGGATCTTCTGGAGGCGGCCAAGGGCGTGGTCGAAGATCCCTCGCTGCTCAGGGGGATTGAGGCCGCGCAGCAGCTCGCCGAGGCCGGAGCGCCTACGCACGAAGCGGCAAAGGCGTTGGGCGTCACCGGCTTCGTGGTCCACACCGTGCCTTTCGCCGCCTACGCCTTGGCGCGCTGGGGCGACGACCCTCGCAAGGCCCTGGAGGAGACGGTCAACGCCGGCGGCGACACCGACACCACCGGCGCCATCGTCGGCGCGCTCCTCGGAACGCGCCACGGGCTCTCCGGGCTTCCGCAGGATCTCATTCAACTCCTCGAGGACGGGCCGCTGGGCCGGCGCCACCTTCTGGCCCTGGCGCACGCATTGGCCTCTGGAGTCCCGGCGCGGCCACCGGGCTATTCGGCGCTCAGGCTGCTCGCGCGCAACCTGCTGCTCATCCCGGTGATCTTCGGCCACGTCGCTTGGCGGATGGTCGGTCCACTCCTGCGCATCAGCCGGCGGTGACGGGAGCGCGCGTCGGCGGCGACGTGGCTAGTGGCTCCGGACCCAAGCAGCGATGTCTTCGACCACCTGCTCAGGCACGTGGTTCAGCTCCTCGTACTCCTTGGGGACCGAGGGCCCCTTCCCAAACATGAAGTGGTGGTTCAGCCCGGGATAGGACTTGAAGGTCGCGTTGGGCTTGCCCTGCAGCGCCTTCTTCCAGCCCTCGAAGTCGACCATGGTGACCAGGTAGTCGCGCTCGCCCTGGAGCACGAGGATGGGGATCTTCAGCTGCGGAGCGACGAGCTTGCCGGCGTGGTCGCGCAGGTCGAGCCAGTACTGCCCGGCAATGCCGTCCACGACCTCGTCGGGCTTGAGGTCCGGGCTGTCCAGGCGCGCGGCGATCTGCTCGGCCTCCCGGATGAGCTTCTCGGCCTCCTCCTTCGAGACGCCCCAGGGCCCCACCAGGTACCTCGTCTGGTCGAGCTTGATCTGCCCCTCGCTGCGGGTAGGCCCCGCCAGCAGCACGATGGCGTGCACCCGCGGGTCCGCCTGAGCGATGCGTGGCGCGAGTTCCGCGCCCAGGCTGTGGCCGGCCACGATGATCCGACGGGGGTCGATGTTTGCGGTCTTCAGGAGGAGATCCACGGCGGTCACCGTGTCGTCGATCGACTCCTCCTTCGCCGTGGGGATGTCCTCGTCCTGGAGCTTCCCGCGGTACTGCTCGGTGCGCTTCTCGAACCGCAGCACCGCGACGCCGCGGGAGGCGAGCCCCCACGCGAGGTCCTTGAAAATCTTGTTGGGGCCGCTGCTCTCGTCGCGATCGTTGGGCCCGGAGCCATGCACGAGGACGACTGCAGGGAAGGGGCCTTTGCCCGAGGGCACGGTGAGCGTCGCCGGCAAGGGAAGCTTCTCAGTCCCGATCTGGACCTCTTTCTCTGTGAACGACTTGGGCGTCACGTAGCCGGGGGTGTTCCAGCCCTCGCGGAAATGGAGCCCGTTGACTCGGAGCTGCTGGTCGAAGGCCACGCGAATCACCGCGTTGCTCTTCTCGAAGGCGTGGTCGACATCGACGTAGCCGCGCTTGGACCTCATCGAGAGGATCTGCCGGAATTCTCCGCGCTCGGACTTGAGCTGCCCGACGATGGCAGCGAGCTTCTCCTCGGTGAGCGCCTTGCGCATCGTGCCGTCGAAACGCTCGACCAGCTTCGCCCACTGAGAGGCGGCCATGAGCTCGACGAACTCGCGCGCTGCCTGCTGCAGCTGCTCGCGCTTGGGAGTCACCGGGCGCAGCCCCGAGACGCGCAGGCTCTGGTCCACGACGACCATGAGGGGAAGACCGGCGCGCTCATATTCACAGGTCACGAAGATCTTCTTCGCCCCGCCGGGACCCTCTTCCTCGCGGGTGACGATGACCTGCTTGAAGGCCCCGAGGTCAGCGCTCATCGGGTCGAACTGGTCGCCCAGCTTCTGGGCGGAGAAGCCCTTCTGGAACTCGTCGTCGAGCCTCGCCCAAGCCTGGTCGAACTTGCGCGTCGCGAGATCGCTGGCGAGCGCCTCGGCCACCTCGCGCGGATTGGCCGGGGCCGGGCGCGCCTCGGCGAGTGGAGCCGGGGT
>JACRCT010000209.1 GCA_016218885.1 Deltaproteobacteria bacterium
GGTGGGCCTGGCGCGCCTGTATGCCCGCTCGGTCGCCTTGAGGAGGTTGAAGGTGCACGTGGGCAGGGGGTGCCGGGCTTAAGTTGCCTAGTGGCTGTGCCGAACTGAGAGGGTGAAGGGACGCAATATCGCAGCCCTCGGAAGGAAGGAGCACAGCCATGGGAATGTCGATCAGAACCAACGTGGCCTCACTGAACGCGCAGAGGAATCTGTTCCAGACCCAGTCCTCGTTGGACAGCTCGCTGTCCAAGTTGTCCTCGGGCTACCGCATCACCAAGGCGGGTGACGACGCGGCAGGTTTGGGCATCAGCGTCAACCTCGAGGCGCAGATCCGCATCTACAGCCAGGCCGCGCGCAACGCCCAGGACGGCATCTCGGTGGTGCAGACCGGCGAAGGCGCGATGAATGAGGTGAGCAACATCCTCACCCGCATGCGCGAGCTGGCGATGGAGTCGGCCTCGGACGGCGTGACCGACACCGAGCGCGCCTACATCCAGGAGGAGAACTCGGCGCTCATCACCGAGATCGGCCGTATCGCCGCCGCCACCGAGTTCAACGGCACCAAGCTGCTGGACACCGCAGGCACCGCGCTCACCTTCCAGGTGGGCATCCGCAACGTCGCCGCCAACGACCGCATCACCCTGAGCACGGTCGATGTCACCGCCTCCACCCTGGGCGTCGACGGGCTGAGCCTGTCGAGCGCCGCCAGCTCGCGGGCTGCTCTCGACACCATCGACGACGCGCTCAAGGACATCTCGAAGGCCCGCGCCACCTTCGGCGCCACCGGCAACCGGATGTCGAACGTCATCGCTCAGATCCAGAGCGCCGCCGAGAACCTCTCCGCCGCCAACAGCCGTATCCGCGATGTCGACGTCGCCGAAGAGAGCTCGAGGATGACCCGCTCGCAGATCCTGATGCAGGCGGGCGTCTCGGTCCTCGCCCAGGCGAACCAGCAGCCTCAGGTCGCGCTGAAGCTGATCGGCTAGGCCAGTCGTTCGCGAGACGGTTGTCCCTTCTTGGCGCCCCGTGGTCCCGACCGCGGGGCGCTATTTGTCTGAAGGACCCCCGGCCCAGAAGGCCGGCCCCCGAACCCTACGACGATTCTCCCCAAGCGCTCCAAAAGCGCAGGGCGCGGTCCACCGCCTCGACCGAGGTGGCGGCGCCCTGACGCGGCGTGGGGTGGCCTGCAGGCTGCAGTGGGCACGCGTACGTGGGCGCGAGGTCAGGGGGTTGACGTCCACCGGTCGGGAAGAACAGGAGCTGCAAGGTCGTCGACGAAGCTTATCGGAACCCGACAGCGTGCCAGCGCCCAACCGCGCGAGAACTGGGCAGAAATTGCCGCCCGGCGACTCGTGTACACCGGTTAATCACCCGGCAGCCGGTGACGAAGAGAGGGGTGAGGCAGGCAGGAAAACAAAAAACACAAGGAGCCGGGTCATGGCGATGTCGATTCGTACCAACGTTGCCTCGCTCAATGCGCAGCGCAACATCTTCCAGACGCAATACTCGCTGGAGAGCTCGCTCTCCAAGCTGTCCTCGGGCTACCGCATCACCAAGGCGGGCGACGACGCCGCCGGCCTGGGCATCAGCGTGAACCTCGAGGCGCAGATCCGCAGCTACAACCAGGCGGCCCGCAACGCCCAGGACGGCATCTCGGTGGTGCAGACGGGCGAAGGCGCGCTCAACGAGGTCTCCAACATCCTCACCCGCATGCGCGAGCTGGCGATGGAGTCCGCCTCCGACGGAATCGGCGACACCGAGCGCGCCTACATCCAGGAGGAGACCTCCGCGCTGGGCGACGAGATCCAGCGCATCGCCAACGCCACCGAGTTCAACGGCACCATGCTCCTGAACAGCACCACCTCGCTGACCTTCCAGGTGGGCATCCGCAACGTCGGCGCCAACGACCGCATCGACGTCACCACGGTGGACGTGCGCACCACCACCCTGGGGATCGACGCCATGAGCCTGTCCTCGGCGGCCAGCGCCCGCACTGCCCTGGACACCATCGACGCGGCGCTGCGGCTGGTCTCGGGCGCGCGCGCGGTCTTCGGCGCCCAGGGCAACCGGCTCACCAACGTGGTCAATCAGATCCACGTGGCTGCCGAGAACATCTCCGCCGCCAACAGCCGCATCCGCGACGTGGACGTCGCCGAGGAGAGCTCCAAGCTCACCCGCTCGCAGATCCTCATGCAGGCTGGTGTCTCGGTCCTGGCTCAGGCGAACCAGGCCCCGCAGGTGGCGCTCAAGCTCATCGGCGCCTAGCCCTGAATGCCTCGCAGGGTTGAGCCGATGACGTAGTAGCAGCAGTCGCAGAAGACATGCCCGGTGTCGCCCCGCGGTTCGCCGCGGGGCGGCGTTGGAGGAGGCGACCGACCCGATGACCATCGCATCCAACTTCAGCGCCAGCGGACTGGCCTCGAACATGGACTGGTCGTCGATGATCGATTCGCTGGTCAAGCTCGAGTCGCGGCCCCTGGACTTGCTGCGCGAGCGGCAGGAGGCGCTGCGCACCCAGGTCTCGACGCTGGGCACGCTGGTCTCGAAGCTGTCCAGCCTGAAGACCGCCACCGCGGACCTCGCCGGTTCAGGGGTGGTGGGGGTCAAGGCCCTGGGCTCGCAGACGGCCATCACCGCCGAGCCGAGCACCGGGGCACCCCCGGGCCGCTTCACGGTGGAGGTGGACGCGCTGGCGAAGGCCGCCAAGTCGCGCTCGGTCAGCTTCTCCGCCACCGACTCGCTGGCCGCGGGCACGCTCAACCTCAAGGTGATGGGCAAGGACTACTCGGTCACCATGGCCGAGGGGCAGAGCCTGGCCGACGTCGCCGGCGCCATCCGCGCCACCGGCGCGCCGATCAGCGCCACCGTCCTCAACGACGGCGCCAACCAGATCCTCGTCCTCACCAACAGCGACACCGGTTTTCCCCTCGGGACCAGCGCCGCCGAGGCGCTGACGATCACCGAGACCAGCTCTGGCTACGGCAAGTCCCTGGGCTTCACCGCCCTGCAGGACGCCGGGAACGCGCTGCTGAGCGTGGACGGGATCCCCCTGACCCGCACCAGCAACGTGATCACCGACGCGGTCCCCGGCACGACCCTCACCCTCAAGGCCGAGGGCGGTGCGGCCGAGGAGCTGGTGCTGGAGATCGACGCCACGGCCACCGCGGCCAATCTCCAGAAGTTCGTCGACGCCTACAACGGCGTGATCAAGCTGGTGCAGTCCCAGCTCGCAGTCACCGAAACCACCGATCGCCAGAACACCTTGGCCGGCGACAGCGCGGTGCGCAGCCTGCAGGGCTCGCTGCAGAGGCTGCTCATCGCCAAGGTCGGGACCGGAAACGTGCGCGCGCTCGCCGACATCGGCATCAAGACCGCGCGCGACGGCAGCATCTCGCTGGACACCACCACCCTCTCCCGCGCGCTCTCCAAGGGGCCCGCGGAGGTCAACGCGCTCTTCACCGACGCCGCGGCCGGCCTGGGGAAGCTCTCGAGCAAGCTGGTCGGCGACTACAC
>JACRCT010000211.1 GCA_016218885.1 Deltaproteobacteria bacterium
ACGGGCCAACGGGCCAACGGGCCAACGGGCCAACGGGCCAACGGGGGAACGGGGGAACGGGCCAGCGGGTGTACGGGCACCGTGCGACCAGGGATGCGGGCGGGCCTGAGGAGGCTCGCCCGGCGCTCGACCGACTATGGACACCCGTCCACGGCCTGAGGCCTACCGGCCACTACCTCCGGCTGAGCATCGCCCCGGCCCTCGCTTCCCGGCGCAGCCCTGGCTTCTTCGCCAGCTCGAGCGTCGGCGGACCGAAGATTTGCGTCAGGCTCTGCGGCTGCACGTGCGACTCGCCAGCCTCAGTCCGAGGGACGGGGATCAGCGTCGCCAGGTAGTGCGAAGGAGCGAACGCGTGAACGTCGGCGGCGATGAGCCGTGACTGGTGGTCTGCCAGGCGCACCTCGACGCTGTAGCGGCCTCGGTCCAGGCCCTTCAGGACCAGAGGCGTGGCCCCTCGGTCCTCTCCGTCGAGCAGCACGGTGGCGCCCGCGGGCTGGGACTCGATGGTGATGGTCGAGGGTACGGCGAGCTTTCCGACCGCCAGGAAGACCAGCGCCACGATTCCGGCCACTGCGCTCGCCCAGGCCATCGGCGCGTGCGCCGGGCCCTGCAGAATCTCGAAGATCGCCCGTCCCACCGGGCCCGGGTCCTCTTTCAGGGGTTCGCGGTACAGCGCGGCGCGGATCAGCTGACGCATGCGGCCTCCGTGGATGGAACGTGTGCGCGCGGGACTGAGCAGCGGCCATGCCAGCGGATTCCTCCTCGGGAGGAGCACTGGCATTGAGGACACCCGTCCATGGGGCCATTTGACCCCCTGCTCGCTTCGCCCCTAGCATCCGCGGCCATGGAGCCCGGCGCCCGGCTTGGCCGCTACGCAGTGCTGCGCAAGATCGCCGTGGGCGGAATGGCCGAGGTGTACCTCGCGCGCCAGGAAGGCCCCGAAGGCTTCGAGAAGCCGGTAGCGCTCAAGCAGATCCTGCCGCACCTCGCCATCGAGGCGGGCCTCGTCGACATGTTCCTCGAGGAGGCGCGCATCGCCGCGCGGCTCTCGCACCCCAACGTCGTGCAGATCTTCGACCTCGGCATCGAGGGCCGGACCCCATTCCTGGCGATGGAGTACGTCTTCGGCGAGCCGCTCTCCCAGCTGCGCGACCGGCTGGCCTCCCAAGGCCGCAAGCTACCCCTCGAGGCGGCGCTCTTCATCGCCACCAACCTCTGCCTGGCGCTGCACCACGCCCACACCTTCGCGCTCGGGCCCAAGCCCCAGCCCATCGTCCACCGCGACGTCTCCCCGCAGAACGTGCTCATCAGCTTCGAGGGCACGGTGAAGCTCGCCGACTTCGGCGTCGCCAAGGCCAAGGGCGCCTCCAAGACCACCACTGTCGGCCTCATCAAGGGCAAGGTGGGGTACATGTCGCCCGAGCAGGCCTTGGGCGAGAGCGTGGACGCGCGCACCGACCTGTTCGCCTTGGGGGTCGTGCTCTACGAGTTGGTCACAGGGCAGGCGCCCTTCACCGGCAAGTCGATGAGCGCCATCCTCGACGCGGTGACCAACGAGAGTGCTCCGCCCGCGCCGTCGAGGTTGTGCGGATGCCCCGAGGACTTCGACGCGGTCCTGCTCAAGGCGCTGGAGAAGAGGAAGGAACAGCGCTTCCAGAGCGCGGCAGAGCTGCTCGCGAGCCTTGAAGAGCTGCAGCGCAAGCACGCCCTGGTGGCCAATTCGCTCACTCTCGGTCGGCTCATGGAGGAGGCGTTCGGACACCCGAACGTCGCCCACGAGGAGGCCCCGACCATCGTCAACCGCGTCGTGGCCTACCTCGACACGCGCGCCTCCGCCCCGCGGCGGGACAGCAAGGCTCCGACGGAGCCAGGCACGGATCCCGATACCGATCCCACGGTGCTGAGGCGGCTCTAGAAGATCCGCCAAAGGAGGACGAGATGTCCAAGCGCTTCTCCTGCGGTTCTCTCCTCTTGCCGCCACTGGCCTTCTCATTGGCCCTGGTCGCGGTTGCCGGCTGTTCGGATCCCGCTGGGGCCGGGCAAGACGCCCAGGTCGACCTGTTGGACGCCGGGTTCGCCGATGCGTGCTCCGAGGACGCGCAGATCTCGGTGCCTCCTGACTCCGGGTTCGACGCCAGCAACTCCGAGCCGCCGGGGCAGGTGAAGCTCCTGGCGGCAGATGGCGAGGTCTGGGCCTTCCAACGCCGCATCCAAGGCCAGGTGACACACGGCACCTGCGAGCGGATCGCAGTCGAGGTCGGTGAAACGGCGTTCGTCGCGACCGGCGAAGCCCAAGGCTTCTACGCTGAGATCCAGCTGCAACCTGGCGCCAACCGGATTGCCGCGGTCTGCCATGGCGGATCCGGCGAGACGACCCGCTCGCCCGAGGTGGTCTGGACAGTGAAGCTGACCCACCGGCCGACAGCGCGCACGACAGTCAACGTGGAGGCGAGCGGCGAGATCGCGCTCTCTTCTTCCTCCAGCGAGCCGGGCGCTGGAGCGACGCTGGTCGCCTACGAGTGGTCGGCCGTGCCCGGCAATCCTGCAGCACTGCAGCTGGCCAGTGGAGGCCCATTCACCTCGACCGCCGGCTCCACCCTCCGCCTCGCCGCGCCGGCAGCGGATGGCGACTACCTCGTCCAGCTCGAGGTTCGCGACTCCTCCGCGTCCGAGGACCAGGGACGAGCCCTCGTCCGGGTCGAACGGTGCCGGGCGCGCACCGTGACGCTGGGCACGGAGGGTCCCTGGAACGAGGCGGCGACGGTCGTGTACGGCGTTCTCCCTCCGCGCTTCGGGGATGATGCCTACCAGGCCGTGGCTGGCCGCCTCGACTCCCTGGCGGATCTGGGTGTGAACACACTCTGGATCGCCCCCGTGACGGCGGTCTCCGAGTGGGACTTCGGGTACGAGGTCACCGACCACTTCGCGCTGCGTTCGGACTGGGGTAGCGAGGCCGACTTCGTGAACCTGATCGAAGCGGCGCACGCGCGAGGGCTTCGGGTTTTGCTGGACTTCGTCCCGAACCACACCTCCATCGACCACCGGTACTTCCAGCACGCGCAGAGCGTAGGAGCGCTGTCTCCCTACTGGGGTCTCTACCAGCGCGACCCCGCAGGAGTCCCGGTCCATTACTTCGACTGGGAGCGCTTGCCCAACCTCGCCTACGGGAATCCCGAGGTCGAGCGGATGATGCTCGAGGCCTTCTCGCACTGGGTCCGCCGGTACGACGTGGACGGATTCAGGGTGGACGTCGCCTGGGGGGTGAAAGAGCGGTCGACGACGTTCTGGCCGGCGTGGCGTGCGGAGCTCAAGCGCCTCAAGCCCAACCTGCTGCTGATCGCCGAGGCGACGGGGCGCGAAGCCTGGTGGTTCGAGAGCGGCTTTGACGTGGCCTATGACTGGACGGATGAGCTCGGCCAGTGGGCTTGGCGCGAGGCCTTCGACGATCCCTCGCAGACGCGAGCGCTCCTCACCGCGGCCCTGACCAACGAGGGCCGGGGCTTCTCCGCCGACGCCGCGCTCTTCCGCTTCCTCAACAACAACGACACCGGCGAGCGGTTCCTCACCCAGTACGGGACGGGCCGGTACAAGGCGGCCCTGGCCCTGCTTTTGACCCTGCCGGGAGTCCCGTGCCTGTACACCGGCGACGAGCTCGGAGCCGAATTCGAGCCCTATGACGACTGGGGCGGTCCGCTCGACTTCGCCGACCCCCAGAGCCTGCGCCCCTATGTGAAGAGCCTCATCGCCCTGCGCCGGTCGCTCTCGCCGCTCACGGCCCGCGAGCTGGGCCTGCTCGACGCAGGGCCCTCGCAGAGCCTGCTCGCGTACCTGCGCGGTCCAGCGGCCGGCCCACAGGCGCTGGTGGTCCTCAACTTCGGCGCCAGCCAGCAGGTCGCGACTCTGCGCCTGCCAGAGGGGAGCGCGCTCGCGGGGAGGTCCCTGGTGGATCGGCTGGACGGCTCGAGCATCGCGCCCGCGGCTCAGGGTGAGCTGGCGGTCGCCATGCCTGCGCACAAGGCCCGCGTTCTCACGCTTCCGTGAGGCCGGCAGCCCGGTCGCGTGGCGGACCGACCCGAAGACTCGCGTGGTCCCGGTCCGCAGCGTCTGGCAGAGATCGACCCTCGCCTACTCTCCCGCTTCGGAGTAATCCTGGGAGTCACAGTCAGCCTCCACCCTGGGAGGGGAGAGCTCATGCTGCGCACCCGACTCGGCGCCCTGGTCGCTCTCGGCCTGCTTCTGGCGGCCTGCAACGACCCGAACACCAACTCCTCGGAGATCGGGATCGAGGCGCACCCCGAGGCGCTGCAGTTCCCTCGTACCTTCGTCGGCTATCCCACTGAGCTGCCGCTGGAGCTGCACGACCTGGGACGCACCAGGCTCCAGGCGGAGATCGTCATCGAGGCGCCGTTCTCGGTCTCCACGACCGAGGTGGAGCTCTCGCCCGGCGCACCTCTGGTGCTCGCGATCACCTTCGCCCCCCAGGCAGCTGGGTCCAGCGAAGCCAGGGCCCTCCTCATCTATGAAGGCCGATCGCTCCTGGTGCCGCTATCGGGTGTCGCCGAAGCTCCCCCGCCCCGCCCCGCCGTCGCCAGGTGCCATGCGCTGCGCTTCGATCCCCTGGCCGGCCTCTGGCTCGATGAGCCACAGGCCGACGGGACCGACTGCACTCTCGAGGACCAGTGCCTCACCGCCGCCCGCTGCGAGGGTGGCGAGTGCCTAGGCAAGGCGCGCGACTGCGACGACAGCAACGCCTGCACCACCGACTCCTGCGACCCGATGTTTGGGTGCGTCCACGTGGACGTCAGCGAAAGTTGCCCGGCGCCGACCGAGCTCTGCAAGGTGGCCGTTTGCGTCCCCGAATCCGGATGCGGCGTTGGCAACGCCGACGACGGCACGCTCTGCGGCAACGCCGACTGCAGGACCGCCGACATCTGTCTCTTCGGGAGCTGCACTACGGTGCCGGTGCCCGACGGGACCACCTGCGTCCCGGCTACGCCCTGCCAGGACAGGGGCGTCTGCCGCAACCAGGCCTGCCTGCGACCACCTCCTCGAGCGATGTCGCCTGACTGGACCTACGCTTCGCCGGAGCAGCTCGAGCTCCGCTTTCCCGGCACCGTCGACGCCCACGACCACCTCTACCTGCTCGAGGTGTCCGAAGAGCGCGCACTCCTCGTCTCGCTCACCAAGGACGGATTCCTGCGCTACCGCCAGCCGCTGGGCCCTGGAAAGTGGGACTCCCTCGACGTCCAGGTCGCGCTCGATCCTCCAGGCGAACGCATCTACCTCACCGATGGCCACCAGCGCATCGAGGCGCGCTCTGCCGCGGACGGCGCCCTCTCCTGGGATCGGGACGTCCTCGGGCTGCTCCCCTCGGAAGCGATCGCGGGCTACGAGCCGAGCTTCTCTGTCAACTCGCTCTCCCCCCACCCTGGCCGAGGCCCTGTCCTCGTCTCGGTGATGGTAGGTCAGGACAGCCACCGGTCGTTCCTGCAGGCCCTCGAGGCCGATTCCGGCGCCGAGAAATGGCGGTGGAGCGAGCCGGGGCACTTCCTCAACGTGATAGCGGACGCGGCGGGCAACTCCTACCTGGCTGCCCATGGCTGCTCGGGGGAGGGCTCTCGGCTGCTCTCCGTCGGCCGCGACGGCATGGTGCGCTGGACGCTCGCAGGAGAGGCCTTGCCGACGGCGCTTGCCGCCGGGTGGCTCTTCGTCGCCGAGCCCTTCGTCGGCCTGACGGCGATCGGACCCGGGACGAGCCGGATCCAGTACACCGTGGACGTCCCGCTCTCGGTCTACGACGAGGTCCTGTCGGGGCCACGCAACCTCCTCCTGTGGAAGCGCTCGGGGGTGGAGCCGGACCTGTCGTACGCCCTGCTGTCATTGGACGGGCTCGACGCGACGGAGCTGTGGAGCATCCCGGTGCGCCATCCGCCGCTGCCCGGCGCCTCGCTGGTCACCGACCGCGACGGCCTGCTGACAGTCACTGGCGATCCCGCTGCCGGCCAGACACCGGTGCACACCCTGCGCCTGCTCGGCCTCGGGGCCCGCGAGGTGTTCACCTGCGATCTCCCGGGCGAGCTTCGCGGCCGCACGGCGCTCGCCGCAGAGCGCTGGGTGGCCAACGTCGGCGGGTCGCTACAGGCCTTCGCGGCGCCGCTGCAGCGACCCGCAGCATCGGGATGGATCACGGCGGACGGCAGCCAGAGCCGGGCGCGACAACCCCGCTGAGGGCCAGGCTCGACGCTGTTCTACTATCAGAGCCGATGTCATACACTCCCGCTGGATCTGACGCCCTGCCCGAGGGGCCTTCACATGCGTTTCACGCTCACCGCCGCGGCCCTTGCCGTCCTGCTCCTCCCTGCTTGTTCCTGCGACAGCTCGGGTCCGCTCTCCGCCACCGAGTGCGCACCCGGCACCCTGGTGCGCTGCGTCTGCGCGGACACCCGGGAGGGAGAGGCGCTCTGCGGCGTCGACGGCCGGGGCTTCGAGGAATGCGTCTGCCCCACCCCCTGCGTGCCCGCCTCGGTGCTCGCCTGTGACTGCGACGGCGGCTCCGGCCTGACGCACTGTGCCGCGGACGGCAGCGGCTACGGCGATTGCATCTGTCCCGCCGCGTGCGTCCCCGGGACCTTGGCCGCCTGCGTCTGCGAGAGCGGCCGCGAGGGCCTCGCCACGTGTGAGGATGACGGCAGCCGCTTCGGCCCCTGTGGCTGCGCGAAGCCGGTCTGCGAACCTCAGAGCGTGCTGGCCTGCCAATGCCCCGATGGGATTGAGAGCCAGGCCAGCTGCTACTCCGACGGATCAGGCTACGGCGCCTGCCAGTGCTCGTCGCAGGGGACATGCGAGGCCCCCATGCCCTGCAAGTGCCCCTTCGAGCTCGAGGGCTGGGCCGCCTGCAGCCTCGATGGCACGCTCCTGGATTGCCGCTGCGACGTCGAGCTTTGCGTGCCGGGGAACCTCGCGCTCTGTCAGTGTGACAGCGGCCACCAGGGCCAGCAGCGATGCAACGCCAAGGGCAGCGCCTTCGAGGCCTGCCAGTGCTCGAGCCGGGCGTGCAATCCTGGAACCTTGGCCGCGTGCACTTGTGATGGGGGCGGAGAGGGGTTTGCGACCTGCCTCCCCAGCGGCGAGGCGTTCAACGAGTGCTGGTGCGAGCTGAATGCCTGCGTCCCCGGCACCGAGAAGGTCTGCGTCTGCCAAACCGAGCAGGGGTCCGTCTTCACCGGCGTCGCCACGTGCGACGCCGCCGGGCAGAGCTGGGGGACCTGCGATTGCTCGCCCCCCTGCGGCACGCTCCAGGCGCACGGCACGCTGCACACCTCGAAGGCCGAGGTGGACCTCTTCGGCATGCCCACCAACGTGCTCCTTCGCCACCGAGCGGACGCCGACGCCAGCGAGGACGGCTGCGTCTCCCATGCCTGGTTCAGCACCGGATCCAAGGGTGTTGGCTGCCAGCTGGAGCTCGACTTCACCCCCGCGATGCAGGGCTGCGGCGGCCTGAGCACGCTCAAGTTCACCGCGGACCAGTACTGCCCAGGCTTCGATCACGCCTCACAGGGCACCTACCACGGGACGGGCGCCTACTTTCCGATGTGGTTCACCGGCCCGACCCGCGTTCCCGACCGCCTGGCCCAGGTGGTGTGCCTGAGGGACGTGGCCGTCGGATTCCCCAATCGGCCCATCGCTCTGCATCGCGATGACGGCACGAAGCTGGAGGTGAACCTCGGCAGCCTGCAATTCCTCGGGAGCTCGTTGAGCATCGTCTCCATCGAGCACTCCTGCGTCGACCGGCTGGAGTGCGACGAGCGTACCCACGACGACGGCGAGGGCTGGTGCACGGCGCTCGGTTCCTGTGCGCCCGGCTTCCACGACTCCGGCGAAGGCCAGTGCTTGAACGGGAGTGAATGTGCGCCCGGTTTCCAGCTGGGAGGCTCGGGCCGGTGCGTCAGGACGAGCTGCCCCTCGGGCTATCACGACGGGGGAAGCCAGGAGTGCGTCCTCGAGCGCACCTGCTCGGTCGGATACGAGCTGGGCTGGGATGACCTCACCTGCATCTGGAACGGGTGTGCCGCGGGCGAGCACAGCGGCGGAACCTCCGAGTGCGTCCCCCTCGGCATGTGCGTGCCCCCGTATCACGACAACGGCTGGGGCCGATGCGTGCCTGACGGCTGTGCCAACGGGTTTCACGACGACGGCACGGGGTCCTGCGTCGCCCAGGGCTGCGCACCCGGTCACCACGACGGAGGCCAGGGAGCCTGCGTCGCCATGGGCACCTGCTTGGACGGCTATCGCGACGACGGGACTGGGCGCTGCGTCGCGGGCGCCTGCGCTGCCGGGTTCCACGACGGCGGCGCCCAGCACTGCACCCCCATCGGCGAGTGCTGGCCAGGGTACGGTTTCGACCGCAACGGCTACTGCTTCCAGTGGACCAGCACGACCTATCCGGCAACCGTCAGGGGCTCTTCGGTGCTGATCCCCCTCCTCAACGGGAAGGTGTTGGCCATCGGCAGCAACACGGCCGAGGTCTACGACCCGACCAGCGAGCGTTGGTCCCCGACCGGCGCGGTGGGCCAGAACGTGGTCGCGCGGGCTGCGGCGCGGCTCCCTGACGGACGAGCGCTGGTCCTCACCGGCATCGGCAGGTCGACGCTTCTCTACGACCCGGCGAGCAACGCATGGTCGCCGGGAGCACCCACCAGCTACTCGCGCCCCAACCAGTCTGCATGTTTCGCGACGCTCACCAATGGCCAGGTCCTCGTCGCCGGTAGTGACCAGAGCTCGGTCAAAGAGATCGAGGTCTACGATCCCGCCGCACAGACCTGGTCCACGCTCGGACAGCTCTCCATCGCCCAGAAAAGCCCGGTCTGCGTTCGATTGGCGAACGGCAAGGTCCTGGTGGCTGGGGGAGAGACTACGGGCGGGAGCTGGAGTCGCTTCACGAGCGAGTTGGTGGATCCCTCGACGGGCCTCTCGAGCCTGGTGGGCAGCTTGCGCGACCCGATCAAGTCCGCCTTGCTGCTCGCTGACGGTCGCGTGCTCGCCATCGGCTCCCAGAACCAGCTGTTCGATCCCGCCAGCGGCACCTGGAGGCTGCAGCCTTCCCATTACTGCAACTGGAGCGGCCTGGCGGCCCTCGCCGAGCTGCCGAGCGGTCGGGTCCTGGCGATAGGCCAGAGCTCGTGGTCCGCCGATGCCAAGGTGTTCGACCCCGCTCTGGACTCGTGGGAGTGCATCGATCCTCTGCTGTTCCCCACCGCCAACGCGTCGATGGTCACCCTCTCCAACGGCCGGGTGCTGGTGCTCGGAAACGACCCGCCGGCCGAGCTCTATATCGGTACGCGATGAGCCCAGAGCAGGAGCGGATCAGGCCGGCCTCGCCAACGGCAGGCGCACCTCGAACCGGGCACCCGTGCCGGTCCCGCCCACGAAGGCGATCGTCCCGCTCTGGTTCTCCACCAGCATCTGCGCCGTGGTCAGCCCCAGCCCCAACCCCTGCGGCTTGTTGGTGACCAGCGGCCTGAAGAGCATGTCCACCTGCTCCGGCGGAATGCCCGGGCCGGTATCGGACACGGCCACCACCACCGCGTTCCCGTCGCAGCGGGCCTCGACAGCGAGGGTGCCGCCCTCGGGCATGGCGTCGAGAGCATTGCACACCAGGTTGGCCAGGGCTTCGCGTATCTGGTGGGGGTCCACCAGGACCGGCGGCACATCGGCCAGCTCGCGGACGACCGACACCGCCTCGGGCGCGGGGTGCTTGGCCAGGGCCTGCTCCACCAGGCTCGATACCCGGCAGCTCTGGCGATTGGGCGCCGGCACCCTCGAGTTGTCTAGCAGCGTGGTGATGATGCGATTCGCCTTCCAGGCTTCCTCAAGGATGATCTCCAGCGGCTGACGCAGCTGGTTGGCCGGGGTGTCGCCCAGGGCTCTCTGCATCAGGTAGCTGGCGTTGGTGATCGCCGCCAGCGGATTGCGGATCTGGTGGGCGAAGCCGCCGGCCAGCTGGCCTGTCAGCGCCAACCGCTCCCTGCGCATCAGCTCCTCCTGGGCCACAGCCAGCGCAGCGGTGCGCTCGACGATCCGCTGCTCGAGCTGCTCGTTGGACAGGCGCAGCGCCTCCTCGGCGGCCTTGAGCCGGCTGATGTCGTGGATGATGCCCACCAGGTGCGTGACCCCCCCGGAGGAATCCCGCATGGGAACCTTGGTGGTGGTGAGCACGTGCCGGACACCGGAGGCGTCGGTGATGCACTCCTCCTCGACCGTGACCGCCGCACCGGAGACGAACATCTCCTGGTCTTTGGCGCGGAACCAGTCAGCCTCCTCCTTGGGGAAGAAGTCGTAATCGGTCTTCCCGAGCAGCGACTCCCGGGGGTGGCCCACCATCTCGCAGAAGGCGCGGTTGAGCAGGACCCACCGAAACTGGCGATCTTTGACGAAGATCGGGTGGGCGACGAGCTCCACGATGGCTGCCAGGAACTCGGCGCCCGCGCCCTCCGGCGCCAACGCGACTGCGGTCGACATCTGTTCCTCCCCCCATTCCTTCCGACGGCGCCAACACCTATCGGAGCACCCAGCTAGACCCCTATTCGATCCCGTACGCCAACACACGTCCCGCGAAGGCCCCTTCGCCTTCGTAGGAAGTGAGGCTGCCGTCGATGGTGAGCCTCGAACCACGTCCCAGGCGCGCCAGCTCCGGCACGCGCTGTTCGAAGTAGAGGGTGAACAGATAGCGCATCCCCTCCTGCGTGGAGCCCGGACGATCCTGGCACTCGACGTCGAAGACCATGCCCTTGGCCAGCTCGCCGCGGCTGGTCTCGTCGCTGACCGCGAGCACACGCACCTTCCAGTGGAAGACCTGCTCCTTGAGGCTCTCGACGAGCTCGCGCTTTTCCGGCGGCTGCAGCCCTGAGCCGTTCTCGAGCTGCTTGGCGATCTCTGCGCACGTCTGGGTGAGCGGCTGGCGGCTGATCTTGGGAGCGCTGGCGCACGATGCGAGGCAGGCGGCGAGGAAGCTTGCGACGAAGAGGCGGGCCACGGCTCCTCCTGGGAATGCCTGAAGTTGTCGCGAAAGGCGGGCAGGAGGGTAACACGGACCGCACACAGGTGAATGAGCGGGTGCCCTCGAGGACACTCGCCGTATGGGAGGAGATCGTGCGATGGCCAGAGGGCGCTCGGCAGAAACTGCGGCAATCGTGCTGGTGCTCTGGGGGCTCGTCGCGCCCTCACCCGCGGGCGCCACCGGGCTCCCGCTCGGATCGCCGCGGGCCGTGCTCGAGGCGTTGACTGGGCCGCCCACCTCGGCCAGGCAGGCGCAGGCGCGCTACTCCGGCGGGCAGGACCGCGCCGTGGAGCCGGTGCGCCGCCACGCCGCCCTGAGGGTCGACCAAGCCGAGCAGGAGCTCGGGCGCCAACGTCCTTTCGAGCGAGACGCAGAGTGGCGGCGCGCCGCAGCGCATCGCCTGACGCCCGATGAGATCCGAGCGCTGCTTGACCTGGAGCAGGCGCGGGCCGCTGAGCCGGTGGCACTGGCGCGGCCCATCGAGACGCTGTCCCGCCTTCCGCGCCTCGAGGTCGTGCAGGAGGCGGCCGCCATCGACGAAGGGCTGCGGACCGCCCTCGAGCGCTGCGCTGACGAGACCTGCCGGCGAGGGGCCCAGGGGGCCGCCGCAAGATCGCGCGCCGAGCTGGTGGAGCGGCACCTGTCTACGTGCACCGCGCGCTGGGAGACGCTCGTGGCGCGAGTCTCGGTCGCCGTCGCACAACGCCAGCGCCTGGCTGAGCAGGTGATCACCTCGACCAGCGACCCCTTCCTCGTCCTCCAGGCCAAGGGCTTGCTCCACGGCTCTTGGCAGGCAGTGGCCGAGCTCGCCGAGGAGGTCGAGCAGGAGACGGCGCTGGCCGCGCGGCTGACGAGGCCGTAGGCCGCACCCCCCACCCCGCCGGCCGCCGGCCGCCGGCCGTAGGCCGTAGGCCCGAGCGCCAGCGAGCTGGCAGCATAACACCTCGAACGGCGTGGGGTGCGTCGGTGAGCGCCAGCGAACCGGCAACCGCCGCGTGCAGCACCCGCGAGGAGCCCATTCCTACGTCATCCCGAGGTCACCGTCTGGCGGGATGTCGCAAGGTCGGGCTTCTCGCGGGTGCCACACCTGACCGGAGCCGGACTCGCTGGCGCTCGCCGCAATACTCCACGTCGTCCGGCATTTTGCGCTGCCGGCTCGCTGGCGCTCGGGCCTACGGCCTATGGCCTATGGCCTATGGCCTATGGGCCCGTACCCCCGACGCGATAGCATCGCGGCGTTCGAGGGAGGTCTGCATGCGACGCTGGAACGGGTGGGGCGACGACGCCGAGACTTTCCGGCTCCCGGACACGGCCGGGCCGTTCCTGGAGAAGGCGCTCGGACCTGCCGAGCCGCCGCGCGACGCGACCCTGGCCGAGGTGGTGACGCAGGTCCCGGCCTCCCGCCTCCCGGTCCACCCGCGGGTCTCCACCGACGCCGCGGATCGCGTGCGCCACGCCCGCGGCCAGTCCTTCCCGGACTGGGTCGCCCTGCGCAGCGGTCGGATCGGC